>DASZMJ010000511.1:0-3859 GCA_035551935.1 Isosphaeraceae bacterium | reverse complement strand
TACTGCTTCAGCCCCCGGTGGTACTCCTCGATCGCCCAGGTCCGCTCGGCCGACGCCAGCCGACCCAGCTCGTCCATCCCGAGGTCGTTCGTCGCCCAGGATTCGATGTCGCCGTCTCGGGCGACGATCTTGGACACGCGGACGAGGCCGTGGCCCTCCAGGTGGACCACCGTCCCGGCGGCCGTGATCGCCGCCGCCGAGACCGGCCGCAGGCCGGTGCCGTCGGGGTTGACGTTGCGGTTGCACTTCGGCTGCGTCGGCCGGGTCCGGCCCAGATCGCGCACCGCCTCGAGGTTCTCCAGGCCGGCGTACCCCATGTCGAACAGCAGGCACGTCGGCCGGAAGCCCCGCGCCGCGGCCGCCGCGAGCACCTCGCCGACGTGGTCGTTCTTGGTGCGGCCGTCGCGGGCCTCGTCGTAGATCCGGTCGTCGCGGGGGATGTGGCGGTCGCCGTCGGACCAGACCAGGCTGATGAGGTTGATCCCCCGCACGACGGCGCGGTGCTTGCCCGACCGGTGCCGGCCGACCAGCTCGACCTTCTCGGCGTACGGCTTGTCGAGCGTCGAGTCATCGACGATGAGCACCCCGCCGCGATGGACCGGCGGCCGGGCCTCCTGCCAGGGCGCCTCGGGGTCGGGCCCCGGCCGGTAGAGCAGGCGGCTGAAGGCGTCGTGGGCCGGGGCGTCGCGGCGGTCGGGCGGCACGCGGGCGGCCTCCGTGCCGGTGACGGTGCGGGGCGAGGCGATCAGGGACTGGATGTAGTCGAGGTCGCGGCAACGTGGGGCGCTCATGGGGCCATCATAAACGGATCCGCGCCGGGCGCGACTGATCGTTAGATCACCAACCGCGTAACTACTATAAATGTTTCTATTTTTTTATCTGCTTCATCTGCGTGATCTGCGGTTCGATTCTCCTTCCATCTGCTCCCGGGGTGCCTTTGACCTCGGCGCCGGCGCTCGTTACGATGACCCAGCACGACCGCCGCCCCTCTCCCGGCCGTTTCCGCCCCGCCACGCACCCTTTGCGGAGCCGAGGAGGTTCTCCCGCCATGATCGACCCCGGACCTCGACGGAATCTGACGCGGCGCCAGCTCGGCCGGATGGCCGCGCTGCTGGCGGCCGGCTCGAGCCTGCCGTTTTACAACGAGTTCGCGCTGGCGCAGGGCCTGTCGGCCTTCCGCGCGCTGCCGCCGGACGCGACCCTGCTCAACGCCAACGAGAACCCGATGGGCCCGTGCCCCGAGGCCCTCGAGGCCGCCCGCGCGGCCGTCGAGCAGGGGGGGCGATACCTGTACCGCAAGACCTTCGAGTTCCTCGACGCGATGGCCGCGGCCGTCGAGCTGCCCAAGGAGAAGGTCGCGGCCTTCGCCGGGTCGAGCGACCCGTTGCACCGCACGGTCCTGGCGTTCACGTCGTCGTCGAAGGCGTTCGTCGTCGCTGACCCGGGGTACGAGGCGGGCGAGCGCGCCGCCAGGTTCGTCGGGGCGAAGGTCGTCCGCGTCCCCCTGCTCAAGGACGGCGCCCACGACGTCCGGGGCATGGCCGCGGCCGACCCAGACGCAGGGCTCATCTACGTCTGCAACCCCAACAACCCCACCGGCTCCGTCACCCCCAAGCGGGAGATCGAGTACCTCGTCGAGCACAAGCCGAAAGGCGCGGTCGTGCTCGTCGACGAAGCGTACCTCCATTTCTCCGAGTCGGCCCGCCCGTGCATCGACCTCGTCGCGGAGGATAAGGACGTGGTCGTGCTGCGGACCTTCTCGAAGCTCTACGGCATGGCCGGCCTCCGCGCCGGCGCGGCATTGGCGCGGCCGGACTTGATGGAGCGGATCAAGGGGTTCGGCTTCGGCGCGATGCCCGTCGCCGGCATGGCCGCCGCGACCGCGAGCCTCAAGGCCGACGGCCTCGTCGAGCGTCGCCGCGCCGAGGTCGCCTCGATCCGCGCCGACACCCTCGCCTGGCTCGGTGCGAAGGGGTATCACACCCTGCCGACCGAGGCCAACATGTTCATGGTCGACGTCCGCCGCCCCGGCCGCGAGGTCTTCGAGGCCATGCTCCAGCACAAGGTCGCCATCGGCCGCGTCTGGCCCTCCCTACCGACCCACGTCCGCATCACCGTCGGCACCCGCGAGGAGATGGCGAAGTTCAAGAGGGCCTTCGAGAGGGTGATCGAGGCTTAAGATGCGGATAGATTCGCTCTTCACACATATGATCTCACGCTGGGTCGGCATCGACGAGGCCGGGTACGGGCCGAACCTGGGGCCGCTAGTGATGGCGGCGGCGATGGCGGAGGGTCCGGGGGAGCGAGAGCCGGACGTCTGGGCGGACCTGGCGGCGACGGTGGCGAGGGCGGGGACCCGGGACGGGCGGCTCTGGGTCGACGACTCGAAGCGGATCTATCGCGGCGGCAATGGCCTCGACCGCCTCGACGCCGCCGCGCTCGCGGCCCTCGACGCCGCGGGCCTGCCGGCGCCGACGACCCTCGGGGCGATGCTCGATGCGCTCGGCTGCGGGGGCCTGATCGGCGCCGAGCTGGACCCCTGGCTCGATCCGGGTTTCGACCCGGTCGTGCCGCACCCGGCCTCACGCGAGCGGGTCGAGCAGTCGCGGACGCTGCGGCCGTTCGACGGGGCGCCGTGGCGGCTCGTCGCATTGCATGCGGTGGTCGTCGGCCCGGCGCGGTTCAACGCGGCGATCGCGCGGTCGGCCTCGGGGTCGAAGGCGGAGGCGCACGCGGAGGCGTTCGGACATTTGATGGGCGTGCTCTGGGATGCCGCCGCCGGCGCCCCGACGGCCGTCCGCGCCGACAAGCACGGCGGCCGGCATTTCTACCATGATCTGCTCGTGCGAACACTCCCCGACGCCTGGATCGACCGCGGCCCCGAGGGGCCGGCATTGAGCCGCTACGTCGCGCGCGGCGACGGCCGGCGATTGGCGATCGACCTCTGCCCGAAGGCCGACGCCGGGGATGGCCTGGTGGCCTTGGCGTCGATCGTCGCCAAGGCGGTCCGCGAGCACTGGATGGCCGCCTTCAACGCCCACTGGCTCGCGCTCGTGCCCGGCCTCCGCCCCACCGCCGGCTACCCCGCCGACGCCGCCCGCTTCCGCGCCGCCATCGGGCCCCACTGCCGCGCCCGAGGGCTCGACGAATCGCGGTGGTGGCGACGGAAGTAGTCCCGCCTCGTCAGGGCCGCAGGCGGTTGAGCGACCCCTGGACCCGCTCGAGCACCTCCGCCTCGTCGAACTCGCGCGCCATGACCGCGTCGACGTCGAGCCCCTCGACATCCAATAAGTATTTCACCATGATAAAGTGTCGGAAATAACGGGCCGGTCCCGACTCGTCGCGCCGCCGTTCCCGGACGAGCCGCTTGCCCTCCTCGGCGTCGATCGTCGTCCCGCCCCCGACGTACTCGCAATAGCCCTCAATCTTCCAGGTCGGCATCCGCGAGCAGGCCAGGGCGCCGTAGCGGCGCTCGAGCAAGGCGTGCACGCGCTCGTGCGCGATGACGCCGACGAGCGGCCGCCGGCCGTGGTCCGGCGCCTCCCGGAAGACGACCCCGCCGGCCACGTCGACGCGGTTGAGGAAGGTGTTGCCGCCGAGCACGACCGAGTACGTCGTCCCGAACGACCCCCCGCCGCGCGGCGTGAAGAAACGCCGCCGGCTCGAACTATTACACAGGCTCATGAGGGATTCCGGGGTGGTGCGAGCAAGAGGCCGATTAGCGACCCCAAGAGCCGCTTACCACGAGCCCGGACGTTCTGCACGAACTCGAAGAACCCCAGGTAGGGCGGTAACTTCTCCGGCGAGATCCCGCGATGCGGACGGGGCCACGAACGCAGCAGCGACCAGGACCCTTCGA
>DASZMJ010000510.1:0-3585 GCA_035551935.1 Isosphaeraceae bacterium | reverse complement strand
GCGGATGTTGACCTCGTCGTCCTCGCCCGGGGCGGTGGGAGCCTCGAAGATTTGTGGGTCTTCAATGAAGAGGTCGTGGCGCGGGCAATCGTGGCGTCGCGCGTGCCGGTGGTCTCGGCCGTCGGTCACGAGGTCGACGTGACGATCGCCGACCACGCGGCCGACTTCCGCGCCCTGACGCCCAGCGAGGCCGGCGAGCGGAGCGTGCCCGATGCGCGCGAGGTCCGCGTCCGGCTCGACCGGCTCCGCGAGTCCCTCGCCCGCGCCCTCCGCGACCGCGCGGCCGACGCCCGCTACCGGCTCGAAAGCCTCTCCGACCGCGCCGACCGCGCGATCCGCCGCGCGGTCGACGGGCGCCGTCACCAGTTATCCCGCCTCGCCGCCGGGCTGGAGGCGCTGAGCCCGCTCCGGGTCCTGGCCCGCGGCTTCAGCCTGACGACCCGCGAGCGCGACGGCCTGCTCATCCGCCGCGCGGCTGACCTCCGCCGCGGCGAGCGGATCGTCACGCGATTCGCCGAGGGGAACGTCGTCAGCCGCGTCGAGGAAGTGAGAAACGACTCATGAGCGCCGATGATCCCGAGATCCCCTTCGAAGAGGCCCTCGAAAACCTGGAGCGGATCGTCGACGACCTCCAGCGCGGCGAGCTCGACCTGGCGGCCTCGCTGGCGAGCTACGAGAAGGGCGTGGCGCTCCTGGCCCGCTGCCAGGCGTTGCTCGACGGCGTCGACCGCTCGGTCGCCCTGCTGACGGGCGTCGAGGCCGACGGCACGCCGATCACGGCCCCGTTCGACGCCTCGGCCACCCCCGACGCGCCGGCGCGCCCGAAGGCCGCCCCGGCCTCCGACGGCGACGAGATCGATCCGCCCTTCTGAGCCGCTCGATCGCTCGGCCGTCCCGGGAGGAATCCGATCCGTTCGCGCGGACGTGGCGCCCGGCTACAATCCACGGATGGATTCGCCGCCCGTCGCGGCGATGGCGCCGAGGGCGGGCGATGGCCGGGGGATGGGCGGGCATGCGGGTCCTGCTGGCCGGCGAGGGACGGGCCTGGATCTGGCTCGCCGCCGGGGCGGTCGCGCTCGTCCTGCTGCTGGCCCTCTATCGCGCCGAGCGGAAGCTCGTCTCCCGCAAGGTCGGCCTGGCGCTGCTGGGCCTGCGGCTGCTCGCGGCGGGGGTGCTGGTGCTGGCGCTGTTCGAGCCGATCGCGGCGTGGTCGAGGACGGAGACGCTCCGCGGCCGGGTGGTCGTCGCGGCGGACCTCTCCGAGAGCATGGACACCGTCGATCCGGACGGACGATCCCGACGCGACCGGGCGCGATCGCTCATCGAGGGCGACTCGGCGCCCCTGGCGAAGCTGGGTGCCGACCACGACGTCAAGGCCCTCGCCTTCGCCCGCGAGGCCGGCCCCGAGGGGCCGCTGGCCGCGCTCGCCGAGCGGTTGAAGGACCGCGCGACACCCGACGCCGACGCCTCGGCCACCGACTGGTCGGGCGCCTTCTCCGCCGCCTTGCGGTCTCCCGACGACACGCCCGCGCTCGGCGTCGTGCTCCTGACCGACGGCCGGAAGAACGTCAGCGGCGAGGACTCCGCGATCGCCGATCGCCTGGCCGCGCGGGGCATCCCCGTGTATCCGATCCTGATCGGCTCGACCGAGCGGCCGAAGGACGTCGCCGTCGCCTGGCTGAAGGCCCCCGAGTCGGTCTACAAGGGGGACGTCGCGGCGATCGAGGCGAGCATCAAGGCCGACGGGGTCGCGCCGGGCTCGTCGCTGACGGTTACGCTCAATCGTCCCGGCGCGGCGGCGATGATCCAGTCGGTGAAGGTCGAGGCGGAGGGGGCCCGGCCTGTCGCGACGTTCCGCGTGCCGCTCGAGGCATCGGGGATGGTCCCGCTGTCCGTCTCGGTCGCCCCGCCGCCCGGCTTCGCCGACGCCCGCCCCGACAACGACGCGCGGTCGGCCTCCGTCCTCGTGGCCGACGACAAGGCGAGCGTCCTGCTCGTCGACGGCGAGGCGAGGTGGGAGTTTCGGTATTTGAGGGATGCGCTGGTCCGCGACCCGCGAGTGGCACTCGACGCGGTGGTTTTGCACCCGCCGCCGACGATCGGCACAGCCGAGGCGACGTACCCTTCGACCTTGCCCACACGCCCGAATGTGCCGACCGAAGCCGATCCGATCAACCGCTTCGATGCCATCGTCGTCGGCGACGCCGACCTGACGCCCGAGACCTGGACGCGGCTCGAATCGTTCGCGGGCGAGCGCGGGGGGACGCTGGTCATCGTCGCCGGGCCCGGTCGATGGCCCGCGGAATCGGGCAAGACGGACGCGACCCGTGCCCTGTTACCCGTGACGGACCTCCGCCGCCTCGACCCCGACCCGTCCGACGACCTCGCACATCCGAGTTTGCCGCCGGGCGCGATCGTCGCGCCGGTGCCTTCCTCTCTCGATGAAGCCTCGGCCTGGCCGATGCTCCGGCTCGGGGCCGACGTCGAGGCCAGCCGCGCCGCGTGGTCGGGCCTCCCTCGACTTCCCTGGTCTCTCGCCGGCCGGCCCAAGCCGGGCGCCACCGCGCTGGTCTCGCCCGGCAAGGACGATGACTCGGCCGTGATCGCCGCGATGCCGTATGGTCTGGGCAAGGTCCTCTGGATCGGCACCGACGGCACCTGGCGCTGGCGGTATCGCGCGGGCGACGCGATCCACCACCGGTTCTGGGGCCAGGTCGTGCGCTGGGCCTCCTCGGGCAAGCTCGGCGCCGGCAACAAGGTCGTCCGCTTCGGCCCGACTTCGCCGAGGGCGCGCTCGGGCGAGGGGATCAAGATCCAGGCCCGCATCGCCGAGGGAGTGCCCGACGTCGGCCCCGATTTCCTGATCGCGGCGCGGGTTGTTCGATCAGGAGCGAAGCCGGGCGAGGCGTCGGCCGTGGTCCCCTTGCGGGCTGTTGTTGGACGACCGCGCCTCTTCGAGGGGATTGCGCCGGGCCTGCCCGAAGGTTCTTATGCGATCGCCCTCGACGCCCCCGCGCTGGCGAACCTCGACGGCTCCGGCCCCATTGGGGAGGCCTCGCTGACGGTCGCCCCGCGCGAGACCTCCGAGCGCGTCGAGCTCGCCGCCGACCGCGACGCCCTCGACCGCCTCGCCTCCGCCACCGGCGGCAAGGTCTTCACGCCCGAGTCGGCGGGGGAGATTGCCGGGCTGCTCAAATCCAGGGTCAAGACGACCACGCGGGTCGAGGAGACGCCGCTGTGGGATAGCCCGGTGGCTCTGTTCTTGTTTCTGGGGATCGTGGGGGCGGAGTGGGTGTTGAGGAAGCGGGTGGGGTTGCCATGACGTAAGGCCAACTCGCGTAGGCGTTAGTACGCATGGTCCCAATTGGGTTGTTGCGAGCCCCCTTATTCCAGGCTAGGATTCGTGGAGTGGATGGATTAATATTAGACGCCCGAACGGGCGTGTTCTCCCATGCCCGTTCGGGCGTCTACTCAAGGCTATTGGCCCTCACATTGCCAGCTTCCGGTGAACTGTCTTCCCATTCGTGGCCGTCCGAGCAGAGAATTGTCCATTCGAAAGGCCAACCAGGAACTTGACAACCTGAA
>DASZMJ010000509.1:0-1668 GCA_035551935.1 Isosphaeraceae bacterium | reverse complement strand
GAAGCTGGACGGTCGGATCGGCGATCCCGGTTGCGTCGACCTCCTCTAAGGCGACGACGGCACCCTCTTCCTTGGCAGCGATGATCTCCTTGTCACGAGCATAGCGCCGTTTGATCCGGGAAACGGTCGCCTGGGCGACGGCCGCGACATTGTTCGGATCGATCTCGATGATCTCCTTGGCCAGTTGCTCGGCCTTCGTCAGATCGCCGGCGGCCTCGGCCTCCTTCGACCTGTCGAACAGATCCTTGACGCGGGCCATCTTGGCCTTGTCGGCCTCGAGGATCCGCAGCCGCTTCATCTCGATCTCGGCCCGGTACTGCCGGTCCTGCATCTTGGTCTCGAAGGCGACCTTGTCCTTCTTGGCCAACTCGACGGCGACTTCCAGGCGGCGGGTCATCGTGCGGGTCGCCGACTCGCTGAGGCCGGCGGCCTTGACGGCCTTCATCGTGGCCTCAAGTTTTTCGATAGCCTTGTCCGGGTTGGTTTCCATCAGGGATCGAGCTTCGGCGGCGGCGGCGCCGACCTCGGCATTGAACCGCTGAGTGTTCACCGTATCGGCGTCTTCCATCGTGATCCGCGTGCTGGCGCGTCCGGCGTTGTCGCTCGGCAGGCGGACGAGCAGGTCCTCGACCTTCTGCTTGATGTTCTCGTCCTGGATGTCCGAGGCCGCGATCTCGCTGAGCAAGGCGCGGGCCCGGTCGTTCTGCTGCTCGCGGACGGCGACCAGGGCCGCGTCGTAGAGCTTCAGGGCTCCGGCCTGCTCGGCCAGGGCGATCTGGGCGATCAGCTCCTCGGCGGGCGCCTCGACGCCCGTCTGGCTCATCCTGGCCTCGGCCGCACGCTGCCGGGCGGCGGAATAGTTTCCGGCGACCATCAGCTCGCGGGCCTGAGACAGGATGACCTCGCCGGGGTTCTGCACGGGTTGTTCGACGGGAGCCAACTCCTCTTCGGCGGCCGGAGCCGGAGCCTCGGCCAGGGCGGGGGCGGGGGCGGGTTCCTCCGCGAGGACAGGAGCCTCTTCCTCGGCGGGCGGCAGTGGCGCCGGCTCGTTGACCGGTAGGGGAGCCTCCTCGGCGACGGGGGCCGCCGCTTCCACGGCCGGAGCCGGTTCTTCAAGGACAGGGGCCGGTTCCTCGACCGGGGCCGCCGCTTCCACGGCCGGAGCCGGTTCTTCAAGGACAGGGGCCGGGGCGGTCTCGGCCGGAGCCGGAGCGGTCTCGGCCGGAGCCGGAGCGGCCGGGTCGACCATTGCCAGTTCCAGCGGAGCATTCTCGGCCGGAGCGGGCGCGGGCGCGGCGGCCTCGGCGGGCTGCTCGACCGGCGCCGGAGTGGGTTCGTTCACCGGAGCGTAGAGGCTATTCGCCAGGTTCGGCGCCGACGGATCGTCGACCGCCGCCGGACGCGGAGCGAGTGGATCGTTCGCGAAGGCCGGCTTCGAATGGTCGCCCACCATCTCGGGCGAGGCGGCGAGCGGATCGGCCTCCGGGGCCGCCTGACCGCCGTCAACCTGCTGGACGGCCGGGTCGGTCGCGGCAGGTTCAGTCACCGCAACGTTCGCGGCGTTCGGATTGGCCGCGTTCTCGCGGGCCACCGCGACGTCGTGCAAGACGGCTTCGGCGCGGTCCTCGTTCAGACCCGGAACGATGTTCAGGCGCTGAGCGAACCGGG
>DASZMJ010000508.1:0-2569 GCA_035551935.1 Isosphaeraceae bacterium | reverse complement strand
CACCCTCCCCCCTTGTGGGGGAGGGCCGGGGTGGGGGGTAAGGGTCTCGAAGCCAAGGCGTGGTGGCCCGAAGCAGGAGGGGGACCGGCAGCTCGCGGACTCGGAGCCGGTCCCCCTCCTGTTTCGGGCGTCGTGGGGAGCCTCACGCCGGCTCTATTCTCCCCTCGGCCGGTCATCGCTCGGGAGTCGGACCGCGACGGGGTCGGAGGCGGGCCGGGCGCGGGAGGCGACGCGGTGCCAGGCGCGCCAGGCGCGGTCGAGCTCCTCGACGTCGGCGAGGCCGTAGTGCGCGCGGGCGGCGGCGTCCCAGCCGTTGCGGGAGCCGTCGCGGAGGAAGTGGAGCAATCGCGGCCGGCCGCCGATCTCGACGAGGAAGCGGGCGACGGAGTAGCCCTGGCCGTAGAAGTCCATGATCGCGGCCGGGTACGTCTCGACGCGGAAGAGTCGCCCCAGCGGCATCGCCGCACCGCGGCCGAGCACGCCGGCGGCGATCCGGTCGTGCCGGTCGCGCTCGATGCGGTCCTCGCTTAGGATCGACACCCCCTCGTCCGCCCAGCGCGGGACCTCGCCACCGAAATACCCGGCGATGACCGTGTGCGTCACCTCGTGCGGCAAGGCCGACGCGAGGACGCGGTCGAGCCGCCCCTCGACGGTCATCACCAGGTCCTTGATCTTGCCCCGCGCGTGGGTGATCGTCGTCAGGCCGCCGGCCTCGCCGCCGGTGAGCTTCACCCGGACGCTGCACGGGTTCTCCCAGCGCGGCAGCGCGCGGCCGAGCCAGGCCCGCGCGATCGCCTTGCGGCACTCCTCCGCCCGCTCGGCCACCTTGCGGGCGACCTCGACATTCGGCGCCTCGACGGCGAAGTTCGCCGACCGGTGCGACGCCCCGCAGAGCGCCGGCAAGACGGCCAGGACGACCCCGACCAGGGCTCGACCGCCCCTCCTCGGGCGCAGGCGGATCGCCTCCATGCGCGTTGCTCCTCCCTGAGTTGAGTGGTCGACTCGCCCCCCTCGGCCCTCCCGGCCATCGGGGTCGCGTCGGACGATATCAAAACGCCCCGGGGACGACAAGGGCTGCGGATTCCCTTCCCCAAGGGGTGGAGGGCCCTCGCTCGCGCGTCGGGTTCCGAAGAGGGGCGTCGCTCCGGCCCGCCGGGGAGCGACGGCCTCCCCAGCGTCGGGTGGCACGCCCTTCAAGGGCGTGGCCGGGCCGGGGACCACGCCCTTCGAGGACTCCTACCGAATCGCGGGAATGGATCGCTCTCGGTATGGTCCGCTATTGCGGACCGATCTCCTTGTGCCGGAAGGAGATCGGTCCGCAATAGCGGACCATACGAACGACGAGCCTTCCGACGATCTCGTATCAGGGCGTGCCACCCGACGCGGGACGCCCCGAGGACGGCCGCCGAGGATTCCGCGAAAAAAAACCGGAATTCGGGAATAAATTTCGGCGCCGGAAACGAGTTTAAGAAGGCAACGAGGATCGCGGCCGGGACGACGACCGCCCGTTTCCAACCGAGTGCCTGGCTCCTAATCTTGAGGTTCGACGATCATGGCGACCACCCCGAAGACGACCACGACCAAGCTGACGCCCGCCCAGTTCGCCGCCCGCCGCGCCAACGCGCAGAAGGCCACCGGCCCGCGCACCGACGAGGGCAAGGCCAGAGCCGCCAAGAACGCGCTGCTCCACGGCCTCTGCTCCTTGGCGCCGGTCCTGCCCGGCGAAGATCCGGCCGAATTCGAACGGCTGCTGGCGCAGTGGATCAAAGAGCAGCAGCCGGCGACCGAGGAGGAACGAAACCTCGTCTTCAACATGTGCTGCGCCACCGTCGCCATCGGCCGCGTCCGCAAGGCCGACGCCGCCGCGGCGCTGGTGCGGATGCGCCAGGCCGGCGAGGCGTTCGACGCGGAGCGGGCCAGGACCCTCCAGGAGGCGACCGCGCTGGTCGGCCGCGGCCGGCAGGACCTGGTGATCCCGCTGCTGGCGCGGGCCGACGGCGTGCGTTGGCTGATCGCCCGGTGGGACGAGATCGACGAGCAGCTCACCGGCAGCGGCCACCTCTGCCCCGAGTGGCGCGAGCGGATGCTGACGATGCTCGGCCGCGCCCCCGGCGACCTCGACGACGAGCGGGCCCGCGAGGTGCACGGCCTGGGCATGGCGCTGGACGTCGCCTGCGACGCGCACCTCCAGGGCCACGCGCGGTACCTCGCCAAGGGCATCGCGATCGACGCCGACCGGCCGGTGGAGCGGCTCCGCGCGATCATCGCCTCGGAGCTGGAGGCGCTGAACGCGATCCTCCCCGACCTGGAGGCCGAGGAGGCCGAGCAGCGGCAACAGGTCCTCGACGCGGCGGCCGTCGACGTCAGCGACGAGGGCGCGCGTAGGCATCGCTACTTGCAAGATCACCAGCGCAGCTTCCGGCAGCTGTCGACGGCGCTGATCGCCTGCAAGAACGCGCGGCTGAAGCTCTACGGCCGCATCCTCTCCAGCAGCGAGAACGAGCCCGCGTGGAGCCCTCCCGAGCCCACCCCGACGGCCCCCGGAACGCCGCCACGGAACGAACCGAAG
>DASZMJ010000507.1:0-5888 GCA_035551935.1 Isosphaeraceae bacterium | reverse complement strand
GAGGGCGTGGTCCCCGGCCCGGCCACGCCCTCGCAGGGCGTGCCACCCGACGAGGACAATCCTCCGGCGCTCAGCCCTGGCGGCCCTCGATGGCCAGCAGGAGGACGACGGTGGCGACGGCGAGGGGGCGGGGGAGGCGGTCGTCGGAGTCTTCGCCGAGGTCGACGAAGAACTTGGGCGGGATCGCGAGGAAGTTCTGCTTCATGGTCGCCACGGGCTTGCCGTCGACCTCGAGGCGGAACGCCTGGGGGAGGAACAGGCTGGCCCAGTCGACCGTGCGGCGGAGCAGGGCCTTCCAGCTCGAATCCTCGAGCACCCGGCCCCGCGGGATGCCCTGGGCGTCGAGGATCTCCCACGAGTCGCGGAACAGCGACGACCACCCCTTGCGGCGGAGCGTGCCGACGTGCTCGCCGGTCCGCGAGTCGATCACCGAGTACGAGGCGCTGAAGTCGATGACGCGGTCGGCCTGGATGAACAGGAGCTCGTCGTTCATCTCCTCGTCGGAGTAGACGCGGATGTCTTCCTTGAGCTTGAACGCCTTTTGCTTCGAATACGCCAGCAGCCGGCCGTCCTCGGCATAGATGTGGAACGCGGCGCCGAAGACCTTGAACAGCTTCTTGCGGGCCACGAACCGCTCGTGCAAGAACAGCTCGGGGATCGTCGTGTCCATCTCGATTCCTCCGCGACCACCGCGGCCTTGGTTTGGGGGGACGGGACTGCCCTCGTCGTCGCGACCGATCGCCGAGAACCTACACCACAAGCAGGCCCTCCGCAATCGTCTACCCTTGCAATCCTTCGCGGTCGCAACCGCGACGGGCGACGCCAGCCTTGTCGGCCGAGCGGGCCGCGGGCTACGATAGTCGGATCGGCGATGGTGGGCGATTGGGTTCGCGAGGGGCGGGGATGTCGCGTCGGGTCGTCCTGGCGATGAGTGGGGGGGTCGATAGCTCGGCGGCGGCGCACCTCTTGAAGGGGCGCGGCTTCGAGGTCATCGGCCTGTTCATGCGCACGGGGACGCACGCCGTCGACGCCGAGCGGAAGGCCAGGACGTGTTGCAGCGTCGCCGACGCCCTCGACGCGCGGGCCGTGGCCGACCGGCTCGACCTCCCGTTCTACGCGCTCGACTTCTCGAAGGACTTCGACCGGATCAAGGACGACTTCGCCGACGCGTACTTCGAGGGCCGGACGCCGAACCCGTGCGTCCTCTGCAACATCTGGCTGAAGTTCGGCAAGCTCTGGGCCTACGGCAAGCAGGTTGGGGCCGACTTCGTGGCGACCGGCCACTACGCGCGGATCGTCGCGGACGAGGACGGGAATCCCCGGATCGCCCGGGCGGTCGATCGCGAGAAGGACCAGTCGTACGTCCTCTCGGGCCTGAGGCGCGACCTGCTCTCCAAGGTTCTCCTGCCGATCGGCGAGTACCCGAAGGCCCGGGTGCGCAGGATCGCCGAGGAGGCGGGCCTGCCGGTCCACGACAAGCCGGACAGCCAGGAGATCTGCTTCGTGCCCGACGACGACTACCTCGGCTTCGTCCGCGACCGCCGGCCCGGCCGCGAGACGGCCGGGGCGATCGTCGACGAAGGCGGCCGCGAGCTTGGCCGGCACGGGGGGTTCGAGGGGTACACGATCGGCCAGCGGCGCGGGCTGGGCGTCGCGGTCGGCTCGCCGCGCTACGTCCTGGCGATCGACCCCGGCTCGCGGACGGTCACCATCGGCCCGCGCCCCGCGCTCGACCGGCCGGGCCTGGAGGCCTCGCGATTCAACTGGCAAGGGCCGTCGCCCGACGGCCCGACCCGTTGCCATGCCCAGATCCGGGCCCGCCACCGGGCCGTCCCCGCGACCGTGCATCCCCTGGCCGACGGCCGCGCCCGGGTCGTCTTCGACGAGCCGCAACCGGCCGTCACCCCGGGCCAGGTCGTCGCGGTCTATCGAGGGGATCTCGTCCTCGGCGGCGGCTGGATCGACCGGGCCATCGACGCAACGCCCGAGTCTGCCGGAGTTTGAGGGTCCGGCACCAACGAAGGGAGAGACCGTGGTCACCGTCGGCATGTACTATGATGTCATCCCCGAGAAGGCGTCGATGTTCCTGGCGCGGTTCCGGGAGGTGGTGGCCCTGCTCGACAGGACGCCCGGCCACCGGGCGACCGACCTGTACCAGAAGGTCGACGACCCCCATTCGTTCGCCATGCTGAGCGAGTGGGACGACGAGGACGCGTTCCGCAAATTCATCGGGTCGCAGACCTTCCGCGACGTGACCGCCTGGGGCCAGGAGCAAGTCCTGCGGGGCCGGCCGCGGCACAAGGTCTATCCCCGCGCCGAGGACGTCGGCCGCCCCTCGTGAGCGCGCCCGGCCTTGCAAGAATCGGGGCTTTGACCTAGATTGGCGATGGTGCCCCGACCCACGGGCCATGATGCCCGCCCCGTGATGACGACCTCTCCCCGCGCCCGTTCCCACCCATAGAGACTCGACACGGGAATCCTCCTGGCATGGCCCGAATCACGCTCATCGTGCCCGAATCCCCCGGTTCGCCCGCGACGGCCGGACCCATCGAGGCCGCAATGCGGGCGCTCGAAGGGGCCGGCCATGACATCGAAGTCCTCGTGGCCGTCGAGGCTCCGGGGCGTTCGGAAGGCCGGGCCCCGGCCGGCTGGCGTCGCGTCGCGGCGACCGAGCCGGGCCGCGTCGCCGCGGTGATCGAGGGGCTCCGCCGCGCGGAGGGGACGATCCTCCTGGTCCTCGATCCGCACAAGGGGTACGCGCCCGAGGACCTCGCGCGGGTCGTCGAGCCCCTGGCGGACGGCACGGCCGACCTGGTCATCGGCAGTCGCCGATCCCGGGGGCTCCGCGGGTCCGTCGGCGCCCTGGGCAAGCTCCTGCTCGGGACGAGCGACCCGTGGTCGGGGCTGATTGGCCTGGGCCGGGGCGTCTTCGAGGAGGCCGACGGCTCGTTCCGGCCGGTCGGGCAGACCTTCTCGTTCGAGCTGCTGGCCCGCGTCGGTGGCCGCTGGGCCGAGGTCCCGCTCCGCGTCGAGGGGGGCTCGGCCCCCGCCTGGCGCCCCGACCTCGACGAGCTGAGGCACCTCAAGCGGCTGGCCGACCACCGGTTCGGCAACTACTCGCGGCTCTTGCAGTTCTGCATGGTCGGCGGCTCGGGGATGGTCGTCGACCTGACCTGCTACGGCCTGCTCCAGATGGCCTTCCGGCCGACCTGGCTGGCCCGGACCACCCTGCCGCTGGTGCAGGTCTCGATGGCCCTGGCCGCGGCCCGGACCCTGGCGATCGCGGTGGCGCTCGTGTGGAACTTCTCGCTGAACCGCCGGCTGACCTTCAGCGACGCCCGCGAAGGGTCGGTCCCGAAGCAGTTCGCGACCTACGTGCTCGGCAACCTGCTAGGCATCCTCGTCAGCCTGGGCCTGAGCCTCGGCCTGCCGCGCCGGATCCCGTTCTTCAACGCCCACAAGCTCGCCGCGGCGGTCGTCGGCATCGTCGCCGCGACCGGCATCAGCTTCTCGATGTCCCGCTGGATCGTCTTCCGCCGCCGCGTCGAGGCCCCCGAGGCCCCGCTGGCCACCGTCGAGGCGGCGGGCTGATCGACCGGCTTCGTGCCTCACCTCCGCGGATCGAGGAACGCGCCGACGGCTTCCACGACGTCCGAGACCGTGGAGCAGAGTCGGAGCGCCCGCCCCCGGACCATGAGCCTGTCGCCGAAGACGAACACGGAGTTCTCACGGATGTTCTGGACGCCGATTGCCCAGCCCGGGAACCGCTCCAGCACGTCGACGAGGTCTCGGAGCCAGTAGGGGTTGAACGGCTCGTCGCCGTAGAGGCGGGCGTAGAGACAGAGCCTGTTGCCATACTGATAGTCATCGAGATAATAGTCCGGGACCTGATCGCCCACTTCCCAGGCCTGGTGGTCGGGCTCGAGGGCGCCGGCGATGATCTTGCAGAGGCCCATGGTCCCGGTCGGGCCGTGCCAGCGACAGGCGCGGACGACCTCGTTGCGGACCCCCTGATACAACTGCCAGGGGAGGCGGCCGCGGGGGTACACATTGGGCACCACGTCGATGTCGACGTCGAACCGAACGACCTTCAATGAGTCGATGCGAGCCATCGAGGCCCCCGGAGTTCGGACGACCCGATCTTATCGAAGCTCGCCGGCCGACCGCAACGGGTTGTGCGGCCTGGTCGATGCGGCCGACTTCCCGGCCGCTGCCGATCGCGATACCATTTCGACGGGCCGGAACCGCGGTCTGCGTCGCTCCTTGTGGTGGAGGAGTCCCGATGCGGGGCCCGGGGGCCGGGTCTGGCCCATGAAGATCGGTTCGTTGGATCACCACGGGACGGGAGAGATCATGGTGAGTCTCTTACGGTGCGGGGAGTGTCGGACCTTCGGGCGGCTGGCCCCGATGGTGCTCGCCCTGGTGGCGGCGTGGTCAGGGCCGGCGATCGCCCAGCGCGGCGGGCCGCCGGGCCGGGGGGGGCCGATCCGCGACGTCATGATGAAGATCGGCCGGGGCCCGAACTCGGCCCAGTCGATCGGCCAGGAGCTGAAGGCGGACGCACCTCCCTGGAAGACGATCCAGGACCAGGCCAAGGACTACGTCGAGATGGCCAAGACCCTGGCCAAGGCGACGCCGCGGCAAGGGTCCAAGGAGTCGTGGGACGAGCAGACCGCGAACTTCGCCGAGGCGGCCGAAGCGTTGAACAAGGCGGCCAGGGACAAGGACCTCAAGGCCGCCCTCACCGCCCAGGACCAGCTCGCCAACTCGTGCAAGGGCTGCCACGCCGTCCATCGCGGCCGCGGCGGCCCTCCCGGTGGCGGCCCTCCCGGTGGCGGCCCTCCCGGCGGTGGCCCTCCGGGTGGTGGCCCTCCGGGTGGTGGCCCTCCGGGCGGGCCCGGCGGCCCGGGTGGATTCGGCGGCCGGCCCGGCCAGTTCGGGCAGGGCGGCCCGGGCGGCGGGCCCGGCGGTGGGGCGTCGGCGATCAAGGACGCCATGATGAAGATCGGCCGGGGGCCCCAGTCCTTGAATACCCTGCTCGGCCAGGAGCTCAAGTCGGGCTCGCCGCCCTGGAGGGAGATCCAGGCCCAGGCCAAGGAGTATCTCGACCTCGCGAAGTCGCTCGCGAAGCAGGCGCCCCCGAAGGGGACGAAGGAGTCGTGGGACGAGCAAACCGCCAGCTTCGCGGAGGCGGCCGAAGCGTTGAACAAGGCGGCCAGGGACAAGGACCTCAAGGCCGCCTCGACGGCCCACGACCAGCTCGCCACCTCGTGCAACTCCTGCCACCGTACCCATCGCGGCGGCCCCGGCGGCGGCGGTCCTCCGGGCGGTGGCTTCGGTGGTCCTCCGGGCGGTCCCGGCGGATCTCCGGGGGGCCGGCCGGGTCAGTTCGGACCGGGGCAGGGGCCCGGCGGGCCGGGCGGGGCGGCCGAGTCGCCCGAAGACGCCGTCCGCGCCTTCCTCGACGCGCTCAAGCAGCAGGACCCCAAGGCCCTGGCCGCCACGTTCTCGCCGAAGGCGGCGAGCGAGCTGATGGTCAGCTCGCACAAGAAGGCCGTCACCTCGATCGTTTCCAAGAAGATCACGCCCGCCGAGCTGAAGAAGTTCGCCGCCGACTTCGACGGCTACCGCATCGACGGCAAGCCCGCCGCCGCCGCCCGCGGCAAGGTCTTCCTCTGGCTCGCCGCGGACGACGGCCGCCGCAAGGTCTACCTCAAGCACGAAGAGGACGGCTGGAAGGTCGTCGACTACAGCGGCAAGGTCAAGCTGGCCAGGTAGGCTGAGGCTCGCCTTTCCTTTCGGAGTCGACCGTCCACGCCAAGCTGGTCCGCAGTCGGGTGGCACGCCCTGCAAGGGCGTGGCCGGGCCGCGGACCACGCCCTTGCAGG
>DASZMJ010000506.1:0-1698 GCA_035551935.1 Isosphaeraceae bacterium | reverse complement strand
AGGTAAGCGAGGCCGTCGCGCAGGCCGTTGAGCTCGCCGCCGATCGGTTCCGCAAGGGGGGACGGTTGATCTACATCGGAGCGGGGACGTCGGGCCGGCTCGGCGTGCTCGACGCCTCGGAATGTCCCCCCACGTTCAACTCTCCCCCCGGCATGGTCGTGGGACTGATCGCGGGAGGCTTGACGGCGCTCACGCGAGCCGTCGAGGGGGCCGAGGACGACCCTGAACAAGGCGCGAAGGAGCTGCTCGCGCTCAACATCACCGAGAAGGACCTCGTCGTCGGCATCGCCACCTCGGGTCGGACCCCTTATGTCCTGGGTGCGATGGACGCCGCCCGGACGGTCGGCGCGACGACCCTCGGCCTGGCGTGCAATCGCCCGAGCCTGCTGGGCGAGCGTGTGGACCTCGACATCTCGCCCCTGGTCGGGCCCGAGGTCATCGCCGGCTCGACCCGGCTCAAGGCGGGGACGGCGACGAAGTTGATCCTGAATATGATCACGACGGGGGCGATGGTCCTGATCGGCAAGACGTTCGGCAACCGGATGATCGACCTCCAGCCGACGAACCACAAGCTCCGCCTGCGGACTCGCCGGATCCTTCGCGAGCTCGCCGGCGTCACCGACGACGAGGCCGCCGCCCTGCTCGCTCAAACCTCGGGCCGGCTCAAGCCCGCCCTGGTGGCCGCCCTGGCCGGGACCGACCCCGCCGAGGCCGAACGGCTGCTGGCCGAGCACGGCGGCCACGTCCACGCGGCCGTCAAGGCCGTCACCGGAGTCTCCCCGCGATGAACGGCCCCCTGATCCTCGGCATGGACGGCGGCGGCACCGACACGACGACCTGGCTGGCCGACGCGGACGGAACCGTGCTCGGCCGGGGCCGCTCGGGGCCGTCGAATATCAAGGCCGTCGGCGCCAACGCCGCGCGCAATGCGCTCGACCTCTCGATCCTGGCCGCGTTCCAGGACGCGGGCGTGCCCGTCGGCCCCATCGAGGTCGCTTGCCTCGGCCTCGCGGGCTTCGACCGGCCCAGGGACAAGGAGTGGCTCAGGTCGTGGGCCTCCGAGTCGGCCTGGGCCCGGAAGCTCGTGCTCCACAACGATGGCGACCTCGTCGTCGCCTCCACCCCCGAAGGCTGGGGCGTGGGGCTGATCGCCGGCACGGGCTCGATCGCCGTCGGCCGCGACCGCGAGGGCCGGACGTCCCGCGCGGGGGGATGGGGCTACATCATCAGCGACGAGGGCAGCGCCTTCTCCGTGTCGGTCGCCGCGCTCAAGCGCGTCGTCCGCCGCGCCGACGGCCGCGAGGCAGTCGGGCCGGGCGGAGATGCCTTGAGCCGCCGACTCTTTGAAGCGATGGGCATCACGGGGACCGACCAGCTCATCGCGTCGGTCTACGGCGAAGGCCTCGATCGGGCGAGGCTGGCGTCGCTGGCGCCGGTGGTCGTCGCGGCGATGGAGGATGACCCGCAGCTCCTCGCCGAGATCCTCCACCCCGCGGCCTTCGAACTGGCCGAGATGGCCGCGGCCGTCGCCCGCAACCTCGGGTGGCGATCGGGACACCTGCCGCTCGCCATGGCCGGCGGCTTCCTGCTCGGCTGCGAGCCTCTTGCGGCGAAACTCCGCGAGGACCTCGAGGGGTTCGGCTACCAGGTCGACACCACGCGCGTCCCCGAGCCCGTCCGGGGCGCACTGGCCCTGGC
>DASZMJ010000505.1:0-2477 GCA_035551935.1 Isosphaeraceae bacterium | reverse complement strand
CGGCACCGCTCGACCCCGGCCGCACGGCCCGAGTATCCTGGACGCCACCCCGCGGAGCCGCCCCCATGATCCGCCCCATCACCCCCGCCGACACCCCCGCGCTGGTCGAGATCGCGCAAGGTACAGGCGTCTTCAAGCCCGGCGAGCTCGTCGCGCTCCGCGAGGTGCTCGACGACTTCCACGCCGCCGAGGCCGTCCAGGGCCATCGTGCCGTGGCCGACGAGCGCGACGGGCATCTCGTCGCGTTCGCCTACTACGCGCCGGCCGCCATGACGGACAGGACCTGGTACGTCTACTGGATCGCCGTCGACAAGCGGCGCCAGGCCGGAGGCCTCGGCGGAGGCCTGATGCGGCACATCGAGCATGACGTGAAGGCGGCCAACGGACGGCTCCTGCTGATCGAGACCTCGTCGCTGCCCCACTACGAGCCGACCCGGCGATTCTACCTGAAGCACGGCTACGAGACCTCAGCCGTGCTCGCCGACTACTACGCCGACGGCGACGACATGGTCGTCTTCCGCAAGCGGTTCGAGCCGGAGGCGAGGCCGTCGTGAGCAAGCCGAAGCACGGGGCGATCCGGTCCAGGAAGGCGATCACGAAACAGCGGGGCTATCGCGTCTTCACCGTCGACGCCTTCGAGGTCCGCTGCTGCACGCGGCACGACGAGGAGTTCACCAACTTCGCGATCCACAGCGACTTCCCCAACCTCATCCCCCGCGGCGAAATCTGGGTCGACGAGCGGACCTTCGAGGCCGAGGGGCTGTTCTGCCTCGTCGACGCGCTTGTGCATCTGAAGAAGCTCGAAGAGGGCCTGCCCGAAGAGGAGGCCTACGCGGCCGGCGTCGCGGCCGAGCGGGCGCTCCGCGAGGCGATGACGGGGCTGAAATACCGCGGCGGCAAGCCGCTTCGCACGAGGCCCGCGGACGTCTACGTCGGCGAGTATCTGACGCTGCCCGACCGCACAGGACCGATCGCCGCTCGGCTCGTCGACGGCTGTCTCGTCCGCTGCCTCTACCGGACCGATTACGTCGAGGGAGGCCACGGCCACGTCTACCCGTGGGTGCCGAAGCGGGAGATCTGGCTCGAGCACGGCGTCGCCGCGAAGGAGCTGCCGTTCGTGCTCGCCCACGAGTACACCGAGCTTCGCTTGATGCGCGACGACGGCCTCGAATACGGCCCTGCGCACGCGATCGCCGCGAAGGTGGAATTCGCCCTGCGCGAGGGCGACTCGCTGGGGGGCCTGCTGACGACTCATGGACGGCCCCTGACGAAGGCCGACCTGCCGAAGCTCGCGGGCGAGGCGTTGTATGAGGCGGTCAAGCGGTGCTATCG
Source organism: Isosphaeraceae bacterium (assembly GCA_035551935.1). Lineage (GTDB taxonomy): Bacteria > Planctomycetota > Planctomycetia > Isosphaerales > Isosphaeraceae > DASZMJ01. Next base: position 1,145 of record DASZMJ010000505.1, on the reverse strand, counting down.
GCCGCGCCAGGACGGGTGCCGAGGCTGACGACCGCCATCAATCCCAACGACACCCCTCGCCCGCCCCGATCTCCAGACACCCTTCCAGCAGCGCCCGGACGAGGGTCGCCATCGGCGCCCACTTCTCCCCCGCGACTCGTGGCGCGGGCGGCGGCTCGGGCGTCTCGTCGGCGGCGAGTTCGAGGCGGAGGATCATCCCCCGCCCGTTCGGGTCGAGCTGGACGGCGGAGATCCACCGGCCGTCGCTCGAGAACGCGGCCGGGATGAACGGGCGGCAGGGGCCCGCGAGCCGCCGGACCCGGCCCGACGCGACGCGAGGGCGGCCCGCGTCGTCGATCGTCAGCGGCGCGAGGTGGAGGTCCCACGTCTTCCGGTCCGCCCTCAGGTAATAGGCCAGCGCCAGGCCCCCCTCGGGCGTCGTGCCGACCGACGGGGCGGCGGCCTCGAAGCCCGTCGGGATCGCGTCGGGATCGAACACGGGCCCGGCGTCGATGATCGCATCGCCCTCGTCGTCGAGGCGGAGCCACCAGATCCGCGTGGGCGTCATCGGCCCGCGCGGCGACGCGGTCGATTGCACGGAGATCGCCGCGAGGATCGTCCGCGCGAACCGGGGGTCGTCGGGCCAGCAGGGGGACCAGATCTGGAGGTTCCCCCCGCCCGGCGGCGGGCAGTCCCATGCGAGAGGTCGAGGCTGGTCGTCGCCCGCGTCGCCGTCGGCGGGCTCGAAGTCGAAGCGGTAGAGCCGGCCGTCGCCGCCGCCGAAGACGATGCGGGCGCGGGTGCCGGGGGCCCAGCACGGTGCGCTCGCCGGCAGGACGCCGACCGCGACCCGATCGAGCACGCGGCCCTCGGGGAACGTCATGCGGACGAGCGAGAGGAGGTCGGGCGCGGGGTCGCCCGCGCGCCGGACGGCGCGGCCGATGACCTGCGGCTTGCCCGACTCGTCGACCCAGGGCGAGACGCTCGCGTGTCGCAGCACCTGGCCGTCGGGCAGGCCGGCCTCGGTCGTGCGGTCCAGGTCCGCGTCGAGCCAGACCGAGCCCGAGGCGTGCGGCTCGAGGCCGAGCGGGCTGACCAGGACGTGCCGCGCGACGGCGGGCGTCCGCGGCCCCCGCGACTCGGGCGCGAGCCGCGACAGGCCCACG
>DASZMJ010000504.1:0-31102 GCA_035551935.1 Isosphaeraceae bacterium | reverse complement strand
ATCGCCAAGTCGACGCGGCTGCTCGCCGCCGACGACCGCAACGTCTACCTCGGCGGCGCCGAGCTCGGCGCGCTCGACCTGGCCACGCGGGCACTCCGCTGGGCGACGCGGGTGCCCGGCGGCAGCGCCAGCGGCAAGGTGATCGCGCGGCCCGAGGGGATCTGGCAGCTCACGTCGCGCGGGGTCTTCGAGCTCGACCCGAAGGACGGCACGGTCCGGCGGATCTTCCGCGGCGAGGACCTCGGCTCGGCGGGGGGCGACCTCGTGCTGACGGACCGCTGGCTCTTGACCATCTCGAATCGTTCGATCACCGCCTACCCGCGCCGCCCCGTCGGCGTGGCCGCGACCGCGAAGGAGGGGGCATCGCGATGACTCGGAACGCTCCAACGAAGGCATTGCGGCTGGCCGTCGTCGCGCTCGCCGGCCTCGCCCTCGCGGCGATCGGCCGGCCGGCCGACGCCCAGATCTTCATGGGCGGCGGCGGCGGGACGGAGAACATCGAGGGGCTCACCGTCGTCGGCAAGGGGGTCGTCGCCGCCAAGCCGAACCGGTTCGAGATCGAGCTCGACGTGTCGGCCGCCAGCGAGCTGACCGCCGACGCGATCGTCAAGTACCGCGACGCCAAGAAGCGGATCACCGACGCGTTCGCGGCCTTGAAGCTCGGCAACGTCGCCGTCGAGGAGCGCGGGCTGCTGGTCGACCAGAAGGGGATGATGAACCCGTATTACTTCAACGGCCTCCCGCAGAACTCGCGGAACAAGACCGAGGTCCAGCTCTCGCGGAAGCTGATCGTCAAGGGGACCGACATCCGCAAGCTCGACGAGGAGGCGATCCTCCAGCTCGTCGCCAAGTTGCTCGACGTGGCGCAGGACGCCGGGGCCCACGTCGGCCAGCAAAACGAGTACAACCCGTACTATTACAACCCCTACCAGCGGTTCAACCAGGGGCTGGTGAAGTTCGTCGTCGACGACATCGACAAGGTCCAGGAAGCGGCCTACGAGAAGGCCGTCGCCGACGCCCGCGCCCGCGCCGAGCGGCTGGCGCGGCTCAGCGGCGTGACGCTCGGGCCGGTTGTCGCCATCCGCGAGGTCGTCGTCCCCGGCGACCACGGCCCGTCGAACCCGTACATGGACGCCAACTCCAACCTCGAGGAGGAGGCCGCCGCGCACAAGCGGATCGATTCGACGAAGTACCAGGAGGTCCCCGTCCGCGTCGAATTGCTCGTGCGGTTCGAGCTGCGCCCCAAGGGCAAGGACGCCGCGAAATGAGCCGCGACCGGGTCGGGGGGAGTAGGAGTCGCTGGACCCGCCGCGCCTTCGGCGCCGGCCTGATCGGCGGCGCCGCGTGGCTGGCCTCGGGCCGTCGCGTCGGCGGGCAGGACCGCGCGGTCCTGCCAAAGCACGTCACGCCCGAGGCGTTGCGGGGGGTGGTCCGGGGGCTCGATTTCCTCGCGGTCCAGCAATCGGAGGACGGCTCCTGGGACGTCGGCGGCGGCGAAGCATACCCCGTGGCGATGACCGGCCTCTCGGGCACGGCCTATCTCGCGCACGGCGACTCGCCGACGCGGGGCAAGTACTCCAAGAACGTGCTCGGTGCCACCGAGTTCCTGGTGCGTTGCGCGACCCCGTCGGGCCTCCTGACCGGCTCCTCGCAGGACGGCGGCCAGCCGATGCACGGGCATGGGTTCGCCTTGATGTTCCTGGCCTCCGTCTACGGCATGATCACCAAGGAGTCGCTCCGCAACTCGGTCCGCTCCGCCGTCCGCAAGGCCGTCACCTTGACCAGCCAGGGGCAGAGCCCCCAGGGCGGTTGGACGTACATCCCCGGCGGCGGCGACGAGGGCTCCGTCACCGTCACCCAGGTCCAGGGGCTCCGCGCGGCGCACAACGCCGGGTTCCTCGTGCCGAAGGCGGTCATCGAGGAGGCGGCGAACTACCTCGAGAAATGCCGGACCCCCGAGGGCGGCATCGAATACTCGCTCCGCTCCTCCACCGGCCCGAGGCTGCCGATCTCGGCCGCGGCCGTCGCCACGCTCTACAACGCCGGCCAGTTCGACAACCAAATCGCCACCGACTGCCTCAAGTACGTCTGGGACCAATTCCGCGCCAACGAGGGCTGGAGCAAGGGTGGCGGGCACGACTTCTACACCCACCTCTACGCCTCGCAGGCCTTCTACATGGCCGGCGACAAGTACTGGGATGAATACTTCCCCAAGGCCCGCGACCAGCTCCTCTCCATGCAACAGCCCGACGGCTCCTGGAACGGCGACGGCATCGGCCAGGTCTACGGCACCGCCATCGCCGCCATCATCCTCCAGTTACCGTTCAAATACCTGCCGATCTTCCAACGCTAAGGTGAGGATGGGGACTGGCACCTCGAAGACTCGGAGCCAGTCCCCATCCTCACCCCGACCTCGACACCGCACCGGAGGGACCGCGACGTGACCGCGACCGCCACCGCCACCAAGACGACGACCGCCGACGAGCTGGACCTCGCCGGCCTGGAGGAGCTGCGCGCGGCGCACGCCTCGATCCGCCAGCAGATCGCCAGCCAGATCGTCGGCCAGGACGAGGTCGTCGAGCAGCTCCTGACGGCCGTCTTCGCCCGCGGCCACTGCATCCTCGAGGGCGTCCCCGGCCTCGCCAAGACCCTGATGGTCCACTCGCTGGCGCAGTCGCTGTCGCTCGACTTCAAGCGGATCCAGTTCACCCCCGACCTGATGCCCTCCGACATCACCGGCACCGAGGTCCTCTACGAGGACCGCAACTCCGGCGCCCGCGAGCTGAGGTTCGTCCCCGGGCCGATCTTCGCCAACCTGATCCTCGCCGACGAGATCAACCGCACCCCACCCAAGACCCAGGCCGCGCTCCTGGAGGCGATGCAGGAACGGCAGGTCACGGCCGGCGGCCACCGCCACGCCTTGCCGGACCCGTTCTTCGTCCTGGCGACGCAGAACCCGATCGAGCAGGAGGGGACTTATCCGCTCCCCGAGGCCCAGCTCGACCGCTTCCTGTTCAAGATCTTCATCACGTATCCCAAGCCCGAGGAGGAGCGGCGGATCTACCGCCTGACCACCGGCGCCGACGCCCCCGAGATCACGCCGACCTTGTCCGGCGAGCGGATCTCGGCCTTGCAGCGTCTGGTGCGGAAGGTCCCGGTCTCCGACCACTGCATCGACTACGCGATGGACCTCGTCCGCGCCACCCGCGGCCCCGACCACGGCGGGCCGAAGTACATCGGCGAGTGGGTCGCGTGGGGCGCGGGCCCGCGGGCGGGCCAGGCGCTCATCCTGGCGTCGAAGGCGAGGGCGGCGCTGGCCGGGCGGCCGAGCGTGTCGGTCGAGGACATCCGCGCGGTGGCGCCGCCGGTGCTCCGGCACCGCATCGTGCTCAACTACAACGCGCAGGCCGCGGGGGAGTCGAGCGACTCGATCGTCACGCGGCTCCTGAACGACGTCCCGGTCCGCAAGGGAGCCGACGATGCCGCCGTCGCCGAAATATTCCGACCCTGACGTCATCGCCCGGGTCTCCGACCTGGCGTTGCGCTCGCGGCGGCTCGTGGAAGGTGCGATCAGCGGCATGCACCGCAGCCCCTTCCACGGCTTCAACATCGAGTTCGCCTCGTACCGCGAATACGCCCCCGGCGACGACCTCCGCCGGCTCGACTGGCGCGTCTTCGCGCGGTCCGATCGGCATTACATCAAGCAGTACGAGGAAGAGAGCAACGTCCGCGTCACGTTCGTGGTGGATGCCAGCGCGTCGATGAACTACAAGGGGCGCGACGCGACGCTCTCGAAGTTCGACTACGGGGCGACGATGGTCGTCGCCCTCTCGATGCTGTTGACGCGACAGCAGGACCCGGTCGGCCTCGTCCTCTTCGACGAGGCCGCCGGCACGATCCTGCCGCACGCGGCGACGCAGGCGCAGGTCGTGGTGATGACGGGCCTGCTCGAGCGCTGCACGCCGGCGCGGAAGACCGAGCTTGGGGGGCTCCTCCGGACGCTCACCGACCGACTCAAGCGGCGGAGCCTGCTCGTCGTCGTCTCCGACCTCCTGACGGACCTCGACTCGTTCCACGACGGCCTCGACCGACTCCGGTTCCTGGGGCATGAAGTCCTGATCATGCAGGTGCTCGACCGCGACGAGCTGGAATTGCCGTTCGACGGGCCGACGATCTTCCGCGACATCGAGGGGGACGAGGAGCTGTTCGCCGAGCCCTGGGCGTTCCGGCGGTCGTACCAGCAGGCGATGCGCGACTTCCTCGACGGCGTCCGCAAGGAATGCGGCAAGCGCGGGTATGACCACGTCCGGTTCCTCACCGACGAGCACCTCGGCCCCGCGCTCAGCACGTTCCTGCACGCGCGGGAGGAGACCGTCCGGTCCGGCCAGCAAGGGACGGGGGGGCGCGGTCGATGATGTCGTTCCTGAGCCCACTCCTGCTCTGGGGGGCCGTGCTCGGCTCGATCCCCCTGATCATCCACCTGCTGAACCGCCGCCGGTTCCGCCGGGTGGAATGGGCGCCGATGAAGTACCTGAAGCTCACCATCCAGCGCAACCGGCGCCGGATCGAGCTCGAGCAATTGCTCTTGCTGTTGCTGCGGATCTCGCTGCCGATCCTGCTGTTCATCCTGCTCGCTCGGCCCTTGTTGAACCCGACGGGCCTCGAGAAATGGCTCGGCGGCGCGGGGAGGTCGAGCCAGGTCGTGTTGATCGACGACTCGTTGAGCATGGGCTACGCCGCGGGCGGGCCGTCGGCCTTGCAGCGCGCGAAGGAAGTCGCCGGCGCGCTGGTGGGCTCGATCCGGCCGCAGGACCGTTGCACCCTGATCACGACGTCGGCGCCTCGGTCGCCGTTGCTCGTCGAGGTCGAGGGCTCGCGGCGGGAAGATATCTCGGCCGCGGTCGGCTCGGTGACGCCGACGGCCACGCACGCCTCGTGGCCGGCGGTGCTCGACGGGGTCGACGAGGTGATGAAAGCGTGCGCCTCGCCCACGAAGCAACTGACCATCGTGACCGACCTGCGCAAGGCGGGCTGGGAGCGCGGCGTGGCGGCGCGGGCGCGGTCGTGGAAAGGGCAGGGGGTCCGCGTCCGGGTCGTCGACGTCGGCGCCGACGCGACGGCCAACGTCGCGCTCCAGGAGCTCGTCCCGCTCGACCGGACGGTCCTGGCCGGCGCGGAGAGCAAGTGGGAGGCGGTCGTCCGCAACAACACGCCGCGATTGCTCGCCGGCACGAAGGCGATCCTCCGCGTCGACGACAAGCCGACCGAGGTCGCGCTGCCCGAGATCCCCGCGCGCCAGGTCGTCCGCATCCCGCTCACCGTCCAGTTCCCCGGCTCGGGGACGCACGACGTCTCGCTCCAGCTCGCCGACGACGAGATGCCCGCCGACAACCGCCGCTGGGCGGCCGTGCCGGTCAAGGACTCGCTCCTGATCCGCCTCGTCGACGGCGAGCCGTCGGCCGAGCCGTTCGGCTCGGAGATCGACTACCTCGCCGCCCCACTCTCGATCGGCGTCGGCGCGGCCGAGGCGTGGCGGGTCGAGGTCTCGCTCGAAGACAACTTCCTCGGGCCGAAGCTGGAGACGCCGGACGTCCTCGTCCTCGCCAACGTGGCCGCGATCTCGCCGGACCAGGCGTCGCAACTGGGCCAGCTCGTGCGCGAGGGGATGGGGCTGATCATCTTCACCGGGCCGAAGCTCGATATCGGCCTCTACAACGACCTGCTCGCCCGCGACGGCGAACCCCTCCTGCCCGCGCGACTGAAGGGGCTGGTCGACGAGCCGATCCGCGGCCTGATCGTCGAGGACGTGAAGCCGTCGCCGCTCGAGGCCCTGCTCGAACTGAAGCCGTCGGCGCTGGAGCGGGTCGCGGCGCGGCAGGTCATGACGGTGGACGAGAAGGCAGAGGAAGGGAAGGTCCGCGTGCTCGCGCGGTGGAACGACCCGAAGCGGTCGCCGGCGATCGTCGAGCGGGCGGTCGGCGACGGCAAGGTCCTGCTCTGGACGACCACCGCCGACCGCGCCGGCAACGACTGGCCGGTCGAGCCGAGCTTCGTGCTCGCGGTCCGCGAGGCCGTCAAGGGCGCGGCTCGGCCGACGCGGTTCGACCACAACGTCACGGCCGGCGACCGCCTCAAGCGCCGGATTCGCACCGGCCAGCAGGTCTCGAACGTCCGCCTGACGCCCCCCGGCGGCGGCGAGCCGCAAGCCATCTCGGCCGTCCCGGTCGAAGAGCCGCCGAGCGACCTCGGCCCGGCGGTCGACGTGGCCGTCGCCGACACCCGGCGCGCCGGCCTCTATCGCCTCGCCTGGGACGAAGGCCCGCTCGGCACCATGTCGGACTCCTACGCGGCCAACCCCGACCCGCGCGAGAGCGAGCTGGACCGGCTCGCGCCGACCGACCTGAAGAAGCTCCTGGAACCGCTCGACGTCGACGTCGTCGTGGCCGGGGGCGACGATTCCGCGCTGTTCGCGCCGACCGGCCGCGAGCTCTGGCGCGAGCTGCTCGCCGGGCTGTTCGGCCTGATGGTCGTCGAGTCCGCGTTCGCGACGTGGGTGGGACGCGCCCGTTGAACCTCCTTTGGATCGCCCGATTCCCATGAACCGCTTCTGGCAAGTCCTCCTGGGCCTCGATCGCAACTCCGGCGGCGTCCTGCAAGGCGACGCGCGGCTCGAGCTGGCCGCCCTGCCGCGCGGGCCCTGGGCCCTGGCCGCGATCGCGGCGGCATTGGCGTTGATCGCCTTGCTCTGGTGGCTCCCGAAGCGCGAACGCCGCGACCTGCCGCAGGACCGGCGGCTCTTGCTCGTCGCGCTCCGCGTGCTGACGTTGCTCGCCGTCGCGGCGATGATGCTCGAGCCGGTGATCGTCACGAGTCGGCGCGAGACCTTGAAGTCGCGGCTCCTGATCGTGCTCGACGACTCCGAGAGCATGAAGTTCTCCGACCCCTACACCGACAGCTCGAAGGCCGCGGCGCTGGCGACCTCGCTCAAGCTGAACACGGAGAAGGGCCGGTCGCCGGTCGATCGGCTCCGCGAGACGCCCCGCCTCGATCTGGTCAAGACGGCCTTGCGGCCGAACCTCGAGGCGCTGGCGAAGGGTCGGGACGTCTACATCTATGACCTCGGCTCGGCCACGCGGCCGGGGCCGGGAGGGACGGGGTCCTCGAAGTCGCTCGACGCCATCAAGCCCGGCCGGCAGGTCTCGCCGCTCGGCGACGCGTTGCAAGGGGCCCTGGCGGCGCACCGGGGCCAGCCGATCGCCGGGATCGTGCTCGCGACCGACGGCCGCTCGAACACGGGCGAGGACCCGCTCCGCGCCGGCGAGGCGGCGGCGCGGCAGGGGGCGCCGATCTTCGCCGTCGCGGCCGGGGCCGAGGAGGGCCCGAGGAACATCCGGGTCGCCGAGGTCGAGGCCAGCCCCGTCGTCTTCGTCCGCGACCCGATGAACCTCTCCGTCGTCGTCGAGGCCCGCGGCCTCCGCGACGCCGAGGCGACGCTCACGCTCGAACAGCGCATGAACGAAGGGGCCTGGGAGCCCGTCGGCAATCAGCGGATCGTGCTCGGCGAGGACGGCCTCCTGAAGCGCTCCACCTTCCGGATCACCCCCCGCGTGATCGGCCAGTACGAGTTCCGAGCCCGGATCGACGACGCCGGCCCGGAGCTGACCCGCGAGGACAACGTGGCCTCGACCACCGTCCGGGTCGTCCGCCAGCAGATCCGGGTCCTGATGGTCGCCGGGGCGCCGTCGCCGGAGGTCCAGTTCCTCCGCAACGCCTTGATGCGCGACCAGCACGTCGAGTTCGCCGCGTGGTACCAGCACGCCGACCCCGGCTTCCGCCAGCCCGGCGACCGGCCGATCCTCCGCCCCCCCGGCGACCTCAACGAGTTGAAGCGGTTCGACGCCCTCCTGCTCGTCGACCCCGACATGGCCGCCCTCGGCCCCGATTGGCCCGAGATGCTCACCAAGTTCGTCGGCCAGGAGGGGGGCGGCCTGATCTTCGTCGCGGGTGAGCTCTACTCGCAACAACTCTTCGACAATGCTCCCTCCGGCGCCGGCGGCGACTGGACGCGCATCCTGCCCGTCGTCCGCGAGCCGGGCCTGTTCCGCACGGACGCGCAAGTGCGACTCAGCTCGCAGAACACGTACGCGCTCGACCTCACCGCCGAGGGGCGCGGCGACCCGATCTTCGAGTTCCACCCCGACCCGATCCGCAACCGCTCGATCCTGACCAGCCTCCCCGGCATGTACTGGAGCTTCCCGGTCACCCGCGCCCGACCCGGCGCGACGGTCCTGGCCCGGCACGGCGACCCGAGGCTCCAGAACCAGTATGGCCGGCAGGTCCTGCTCGCCTCGCAGCTCTACGGACCCGGCCGGACGGTCTTCATCGGCTTCGACAGCACGTATCGCTGGCGCTACCTCTCGGAAGACTACTTCGACGGCTTCTGGGCCCGCCTGATCGACCGCGTCGGCCGCAACAAGGCGCTCGGCGGCCGGTTCCCGTTCACGGTCCAGCTCGCCAAGAGCGTCTTTCGCGTCGGCGAGCGCGTCTCGATCGGCATCCGCTACACCGACCCCGCCGCACTGGCCGAGGCGCCCGAGTTGACCGCCGAGCTCGAGATCGCCGGCCAGCCGGCCGAGCCGCTCCGGTTCGAGAATTCGGCCGAGGACCCGGCGTTGCTCACGGCGAGCTTCCCCGCCCAGCAGGCCGGCGCGTATTCGCTCCGAGTCGTCGCCGCGACGGCCGCCGACGCCGGCATCGGCGTCCGGGCCTCGACGACCACGTTCCGCGTCGAGCCGCCGAGGCGCGAGGTCGACGAGCCCTCGCTCAACCGGCCCCTCCTGGCCGAGCTCGCCCGATTGACGGCCGGGCGCGTCTTCGAGCTGCCGCAAGTCGACAAGCTCGACGAGTCGATCCCGATGCGGGAGGTCTCGCGGACCCTCGAAACGCGCGAGGAACTCTGGGACGCGCCGCTGTTCTATGTCACAATCATGCTGAGCCTGACGGCCGAGTGGATCCTCAGGAAGGTGTTCCGCCTGGTCTGATGTTCACAAATAAGGAATGATGGCCGTGGCGATCGCGACCGACATGCCGAGCCTGGAATCGCTCGAATCGGGGCGGGCGGCCCTTCGCGCCGAGCTGGCGAGGCTCCGGCGCCGGCTGGCGCTCCAGCTCGGGCTCGAATACGCGGTCGACGCGGCGGCCATCCTCACCGCGACCGCCGCGGTGCTCGTGCTGCTCGACTGGTGGTTCCGGATCGGCCTGGCCGCGCGCCTGGTCCTGCTGGCGATCAGCCTGGTCGGCGTGCTCGGCTTCCTCGGCGTCCGCGCGGCGCGACGCTGGCGGGCGGCGCGGCTCGACGGGCTCTCGCTGGCCGTCATGCTCGACCGCTACCGGCCCGGCACCGGCCAGCGGATCGCCGACGTGCTCCAGCTCCCCGACCTCCTCGACGAGGATGCCAACACCGGCGCCTCGCCGGCGATGGTCAAGCTCGCCGTCCGCCACGCCTGCGAGGCACTCGCCGAATCGGACTGGCGCACGCTCTGGAACCGGAAGCGGACGGGGTTGCACGCCGGTGCCTTGCTCCTCTGCGTGCTCGTCCCGGTCGTCTTCGCCTGGCGCGCGCCCGAGGCGGCGCGGTTGAGCCTGGCGCGCTGGCTGCTCGGCTCCAACGAGCGCTGGCCGCAGCGGACGTACCTCAGCGTCGTCGGCCTCGACGACCGCGGCCGACTGCTGGCGCCGAGGGACGAGCGGGTCGTCCTGGAAGTCCGCAGCGACCTGCCGGCCGTCGAGCATCGCGGGGATCGCTGGTTCATCGGGGACCGGGACGAGCCGCTCCTGGTCCGCGGCGAGCCGAAGTCGATCGATCCGAAGGCCGTCCGCGTCCGCGAGCGCGGCGCCGACGGCAACACGCGGTCCGCCGAGATGATCGCGGCCGGTCCGGGCAAGTATCGTTATGAATTGCCCGCCGCGCCGGCCTCGTCGCGGGTCGACCTGACCGGCGGCGACGACTGGCTCGGCCCCTTGACCGTCGAGCGCGTCGACCGGCCGACGCTGGCCGACATCAGGCTCCGCGTCAAGGAGCCCGGCTCGAAGGGCTTCCGCAAGGTCGACGACCCGCGCCAGAACCTCCTGTTCCTGCCCGACACCGAGGTCGAGCTGACCCTGGTGGGCAGCGAGCCGGTGACGCGGACGAAGCTGGACGTCCATCCCGGCCGCGCCCCGGACCTCCGCAGGGTGGATGACACGACCTTCGCCGCCTCGTGGACGCTCCGCGAGGCGACGACGCTCGAGGTCCTGCTCACCTCGAGCACGAGCGGCCTCGAATCCAAGCCCGCATTCCTGTCGATCGGCCTCCTCCGCGACCGCGAGCCGCGCGTGACCTTGCGGGCCGTCGGCGTCGGCAGCCACGTGACGCCGGTCGCGACGATCCCCCTGAACATCGGCGCGACCGACGACTTCGGCATGGCGGCGTTGCGGCTCAAGGTCGAGCGCACGCTGGCGCCGAAGGAGCCGGGCAAGGGGTCGTCCGAAAGCTCGGCCGCGCCGAAGGTCACGCGCAAGGTCGTCGACCTGGAGTTGCCGTCGGGCGAGGGCCGGCCGGTCCTGGATCACCAGGTGCGGCACGACATGGTCCTCCAGACCGACCCGCCCGAGGTCGGGACGTTGATCCGGATCGTCGCCGAGGCCGACGACAAGTGCGCCCGGGGGACGCAGACGGGAAGGTCGAGCGCGCTGGCGCTCCAGGTCGTCTCGCCCGACGAGCTCTTCTATGAAATCCTGATCCGCCAGCGCGCCGAGCGGACGAAGTTCATCACGGCGCTCGAGGCGGCGGAGAAGCAGACGCCGATCTTCGCCGGCCGGCCGACGCCGGCCGACTTCACGAAGGTCATGCGGGTCCACCACTCCAACGCCCGTCAGCTCGAGGCGATCGCCGGCCGGATCGCCGACAGCCTCCAGGAGATGAAGCTCAACCAGATCGGCTCGCCGAAGTCGCACCGGCTCCTCCAGGAAGGCGTCATCGAGCCGCTCCACGCCCTGACGTCCGGCCCGTTGAACGAGCTCCGGAGCACGCTCCAATCGCTCTCGGGCACGACCCCGAAGGCCGGCGCCGACCGCGAGACCGCCCGCAAGCTCCACGACGAGGTCGTCGCGAAGATGAAGGGCATCCTCGAGCAGATGTCGCAGTGGGAGAGCTTCGTCGACGTCGTCAACCAGGTCACCGAGGTGATCCGGCTGGAGAAGAACGTCCTGAAGGCGACCGAGGACGCGCGCGAGTCGCGCACGAAGGAGGTCTTCGATGAAGGTCCCAAGTAAGGCGACCGCCGGCCTCGCGGCCTGGCTCCTGCTGCTGGCGCCGGCCGCCCTCGTCATCGCCCAGGACGCGAAGAAGGCCGCACCCGCCGCCGGCGGCGTCTTCGACGACGAGCCCGCGTCGAAAGCGAAGGACAAGGACAAATCCAAGGAGAAGGAAAGGCCCGATTCCAAGTCCAAGGACGCCAAGAAATCGGACGTCACCGACCGCGACACGATCGGCTTCACGCAACAGAACGTCGCGGCGCAGATGACGGAGCTGGAAGAGCGGATGTTCCGGCTCTCCGAGGCGTTGCGGTCGCTGGAGCCGGAGAACGCCTCGCGGCTGCGGCTGGCCCTGAACTTCTCGCGCGAGGAATTGATCCTCCAGCAGATGAAGGAGGCCCAGAAGCTGCTCACCGAGGCGCAGCTCGCCAACGCCGAGACGGAAGCCCGCGAGCTCTTGGCGAAGCTGGAGCACCTCCGCCAGATCCTCCTGGCCGAGGACCTCGACTTCCAGATGAAGCTGGCCCGGTTGCGGCAGATGCGCGAGGCGATGGGGCAGCTCGAGCGGATCATCAAGGAAGAGCGCCGCGAGCTGGCCTGGTCGCGGAAGGCGATCGACCGCCAGGCCGAGCTCGTCCTGCTCCGCGACCGGAAGGCGGAGCTTCAGAAGCTCGTGAAGGCGCAGGAATCGGTCGTCGCCGACACGAAGGCCGACCCGAAGTCGAAGGGGCTGCGCGACCGCGAGGAGGCCGTCCGCAAGAAGGCCGCCGACCTCGCCGCCGACCCGACGTTCGCCAAACTCGACCCGCCGCACCTCGGCCAGGCCGACCCGCACCTCGGCGACGCCCTGACGAACCTCGACCGCGGCGACGGCGGCGAGGCCGTCGCCGCCGAGTCGCGGGCGCTCGACCTCTTCAAGAAGGAGCTCGACCGGCTGAACGACCGGATCGGCGAGACGGAGAAGGCCGTCGCCGCCGAGGAGTTCCGCAAGTTCGAGCGCGACCAGGCCAAGAACCGCGGCGCCGCCGACAACCTCGCGACGGTCTCGGCTCGGCTCGGCGGCTCGGGCGTCGCGCTCCAGAAGGACCTGATCCGCTCCAGCGGCTCGATGCGGGACGCCGAGGGCGACCTCGACAAGTCGCAGGCCAAGCCCGCCGCCAACGACCAGCTCGAGGCGCTCAAGCACCTGACGAAGGGCCAGCAGGGGCTCGGCAAGGCGGTCGAGAGCCTGCTCACCGAGCTCCGCGCCGAGCTCCAGACGCGGATCATCGCCGAGCTGACCGAGATGCACGAGCTCCAGCAGGCCATCCGCGAATCGACCGAGGCCCAGGTCCCGGCCGTCCGGCGCAAGTCGCGCACGGCGCTGGTGCTCCTGGCCGGGCTCTCGCAGAAGGAGTCCGAGCTGGCCGAGCGCACCGAGCGGCTCCAGGCGCTCGTCGAGGAGACCGAGTTCGGCGTGGCCCTGCCGACGGCGATGAAGGTCCTCGGCCGCGAGATGCGGCAGGTCCAGGGCAAGCTCAAGGACGGCGACGCCTCGAAGCCGACGATCCTCCTGGAGAAGCGGATCGAGGACGACCTGCTCGCGCTGCTCGAGGCGATGCGCCGGCTGCCGCCGACGACCCCGCCGCCGCCCGGCGCCCCGTTGCCGACGGACCCCAACGCCCGCGAGCGCGAGCTGAACCGCCTGATCGCGGAACTGAAGATGATCCGCCTGCTCCAGGTCCGGCTCAACGACGACACCACCGGGGTCGACAAGGACCGCCCCGGCGCCGCGGCCCTGCCGCCCGAGATCCGCCGCGAGATCGAGGCGCTCGAGAAGGGCCAGGAGGAGATCCGCGACTCGCTCTCCAAGGTCGCCAACCGGTTCGAAGGCCCCGAGGACGACGAGCCGCCAGCGAAGGTCGACGAATAGATCAACCGTGTGTCCTGCCGAACGTTTCGGGTGTCCGTCCGTCTCCAACCGATGGGAGGGCTCTGGTATGAGGAATCCCGCCCGCTTGCTCGCCGCGACGGCCGTGGCCTGCGGCCTCGGCGCCGGCGCGGCCCTGGCCGAGGGGCCGATGTCCGGGATCTCGACGAAGATGACCGGCGTGGCCGGCGACCTGTCCAAGACGATCACCGGCGAGCCGGTCCAGGTCAAGCAGAAGGAGATCGTCCGCGACCTCGACGAGCTGATCGCCCAGCTCGAGAAGGAATGCGCGGCCTGCCGCGGCGGCCGCAAGAAGGCCAACCCGAGCCGCCCGCTGGCCGACTCGGTCATCAAGAGCGGCCCCGGCGGCATGGGCAACCTCGCCAACCCCGGCCCCGGCCAGAAGGACTGGGCCAAGCTCTCGGCGCGCGAGCGCGACCGCATCCTCCAGTCGATGTCCGAGGGCTTCCCGCCCGAGTACCGCACCGTGCTCGAGCGCTACTACCGCCGCCTCGCCGAGGAGAAGGGCGCCGCGACCGACGCCGCCCCCAAACCCAAGGCCGGGGACCCCCAGGCGGACAAGAAGTAATCCGTGGATCTCGTGAGAATACGACGCCCGCGGCCGATCGACCCGGCCGCGGGCGTCGCGGCCGGAACGGCCCGACCCGATCCGAGGCGAAGGCGATGCAAGGCGTGGCGCTCCTCCTGTTGACGACCCTGCTCGGCGGCGGCGTGACCGAATACGCCCGCACGCTGGACGCCAAGTCCCTCGACCAGGCGGCGTTCGACGCCGAGACCTACGGCGAGAAGAAGGGCCTGAAGCGCGAGGCCGACGGCCTGCACGTCAAGCTCGCCCCCGGCGACCCCGAGACCGGCTGGAAGACGCCGCAGAACGTCCGCTTCGGCGGCGACTTCACGATCACCGCCGACATCGCCATCAAGACCCTGCCCAAGCCCGCCCAGGAGGACGGCGCCGCCGTCGGCCTGGCGATCGCCTACCAGGACATCAACCACCCCGACCTCACGCTCATCCGCCTCCGCGAGCCCACCGGCGCCGACGTCTATCTCGCCATCGACAAGGCCACGGCCAACCCCGGCCAGAACCCGATGATGATGATGAACAACGGCATGGGCATGGTGATGATCCGGGGGGGGATGATGAATCCCCAGGGGCCCGGCGCCAAGCCCCCCAAGCCGCCACGGCACACCTTCCCGGCCGCCGGCGCGACGTTCCGGCTCGAACTCCGCCGCGAGGGCAACGTGATCCGCTATCAGGCCCTCGACGCCAAGACCGGCCAGCCCCGCTACCTCGGCCAGGTCATGGTCCAGGGGCCGATGGACGTGGCCGCCGTCAAGCTCTTCGCCACCAACCGCAACGGCGCCGAGCCGATCGACGTCGTCTTCAAGAACCTGACCGTCCACGCCGACCGCGTCAACGGCCTCGGGACCGTCGTCCGCACCATCCGCGGCTCGCTCGTCTTCGGCGACCCGACCGGGATCGAGGACGGCAAGCTCCTCATCGGCGCCCCGTCCAACGGCCCGCCCGGCGGCAACCCCCCCGGCGGCACCCCCCCGGGCGGCATGCCCCCCGGCGCCATGCCGCCGGGTCCGATGCCCCCGGGTGCCAGGGCCGTCATGGCCGCCCCGGCGATGGCCGTGGCCGTGGCGCCGGCCGGCGGCGTGGTCGTGGCCCAGGCCGTCGTCGCCCAGGCCGCACCCGCGGCGGCCCAGGTCGCCGTCCCCCCGCCGGTCGCCCCCGGATCACAGCCGCCGAAGGCTCAGGCCCCCAAACCCGGCACCGTCGGCCCTGCGCCGGCGAATGCCAAGCCACAACCGCAGCCAAAGCCCCCTCCCAAGCCCGAGCCCAAGGCCAGGGTCCCGCTCGACGAGGTCGAGAGCATCCACTTCGAGCGCAACCCCTCACCCGGCGGCAAGTTCCTCGGCCAGCCCAACGTCGACCTCACCATGCCCGGCCTGAGTGCCAAGAAGGACGACAAGCCCAACGAGGCGAAGGACGACAAGGGTAAGAAGGACGATAAGGGCAAGGACAAGAAGGACGACAAGCCGAAGGACGACAAGGACAAGAAGGACGACAAGGCAAGAGACACGAAGGACAAGGAGAAGGCGGACGAAAAAGCCAAGGCGGACGACAAGCCCAAGGACGCCAAGGCCGAAGCCAAGTCCGACGACAAGGCCCAGGACAAGAAAGACGAAGCCAAGCCCGACGAGAAGCCCAAGGACGCCAAGGCCGAAGCCAAACCGGAGGAGAAGCCCAAGGACGCCAAGGAGGAGGCCAAGGCGAAGCCGGACGACAAGGCCAAGGACACCAAGCCCGCGGACAAGGCCACGGAGAAGGACAAGAAGGACGAGAAGCCCAAGGACAAGCCGGACGAGAAGAAGAAGGCCGACGCCGCCGATGATGCCCTGGCCCCGCCGCCGGGGACGGCGGAGGCGCCCAAGGCGGTCCCGAAGCTGGACCCGAAACCGAACGGCATCCGCGACGTCCACCTCTGGCTGTTCGGCCTCCGCGAGGCGCCCATCAATCAAGTGACCGTCATGTGCCAGACCGACGGGGGGCCGACGTCGTATCGGCTCGATACATCGAACTCGCAGGACTGGCCGCTCGTCCTGAAACGCGCCGGTAACGGCCCGACGGCCGACCTCTTCCTCGAGCCGCCCGCCAAGGATAGCCACCAGAAGGACTACGCCGTCACCATCAACTACGGCGACGGCCAGATGGCCAACATCCAGGTCAAGGCGAGCGGCCACACCGACGCCAAGCTCGCGTTCGACCCGAAGGCCCCCGCGGCCGCTCGGCCCGACGCCCGCGTCTTCCTGGCCGGCGGCGAGGAGCTCTTCGGCAAGCTCGACGCGATCGGCGACGAGTCGTTGACGATGATGATCCCCTGGAAGGACTCGCTCGAGGTCCCGCTCTCCCGGATCGTCGGCCTCCAGCTCAGCACCCCGGACAGCAAGGAGTCGGCCGCGTCGTTCGCGAAGCGGAGGAAGGAACGCGGGGCCGAAGACCTCCTGCTGGCCCGCACCAAGGACGGCGAGGTCGTCTCGATCGCCGGCGTCGTCGAGGGTTCGCAGGGCGACCGGCTCAAGTTCCGCTACCAGGACCGGACGCGCACGTTGCCGATGTCGGTCGTCGAGGGGCTTGTCATGGCCTCCCGTCCCGATCCGCCCGCGCCGACGAGCCCGATGCCGTCGTTCACGTTGCCGGGCGGGACCGTCCTGTCGGCGGAGTGGAAGGGGGTGGACGGGGCGAACTGGAAGGTGGAGACACCCTGGGGGGCGAAGCTCGACCTGCCGAGCGCCGAGGTGCAGGAGGTCCGGTTCCGGGGCGGCAAGATGACGTTCCTGTCCGACCTCAAGCCGAGCAAGGTCGAGGAGGCGCCGTACTTCGGCCGCAAGCTCCCCTGGCGGGCCGACGCCGGCCTCCTGGGCGGCCCGCTCAAGATCGGCGGCAAGGGGTTCGACCGCGGGGTGGCGGTCCACTCGAAATGCGTGCTGACGTACGACCTCAACGGCCGTTACGAGTCGTTCGAGGCCGTCGTCGGCTTCGACGACGCGGCCGGCGGCAAGGGTCGCGTCGACGTCCGCGTCCTGGCCGACGGCAAGGAGGTCTTCGTCAACCCCGACCTCCGCGCCGACCAGGAACCCGTCAAGCTTCAGCTCCCCGTCGCCGGCGCCCAGCAACTGCGTCTGGTCGTCGACTTCGGCCGCGGCGAGGACACCGGCGACCGCGTCATCTGGGCCGACGCCCGCCTCTACCGCCGCGATTCCGCCGCGAAACCCGAGAAGGACGCCGACCGCCGCTGAACCGCCCGCCCTCGAGGATCGACCGTCCCATGCGCACGCAATCGCGAACCCTCGGCCCGTCGATCGCCCTGGCCTCGGGCCTGCTCTTCGCCGCCGTCGCGGTCGCCGACGACACGGACAAGTCCCGTGACCGGGCCCGCGACCTCGACACGCCGCAGACGCCTGTCGAGGTCCACGAGTGGTCGGTCTGGGTCGGCAGCCCGACGCAGGGGGCGGTCAACGCGATCCGGTCGTATCCCAACGCGATGCCGGGCGCCGTCGGCACGTCGCGGCCGAAGGCCGAGGACAAGGACCCGAACCGACGGTTCCCGGTCGCGCCGATCTCCGTGCTCCAGTTCTTCGGCACCGCGTGCAAAGATGTCGACGTGGACATCCGCGCCAAGAAGGGGAACTTCGTGGCCCACTGGCCGCCGAGCAACGAGCGCGGCGGGCGGCTCCAATGGTTCAAGTCGGACCTCGTGGCCGAGGTGCCCGACTCCATCCCGATCGGCTACCTGCCGCCGTCGCACTGGTTCCAGGACATGAGGTCGAACAAGGAAGCGCTCTACCTGAAGAACGGCGCGAAGGTCGAGCGCTTCGTCGCGTACGACACCGAGTTGAACATCCCGATCCCCGTCCGCCTCCGGGGCGGGCCGGACGAATACACGCTCCAGAACCTGACCGACGGCCGCCTGATCGACGTCGCCGTCATCGTCCCGTCCGAGAAGGGCGTCCGCGTCGGCTGGCTCGACGAGCTGCCGACGGCCGTCCCCGAAGACAAGGACAAGAAGAAGAAGGACAAGGACAAGGAGAAGCCGAAGCCCGCGGCCGACGCGGGCAAGGCCACGCCCGAGAAGGCCGAGGCGGTCTTCCGCGACGCGGAGGAGAAGCCGAAGGACAAGGGCAAGGAGGAGAAGCTGCCGCCCGTGCCGCCCGAGGGGGACCCGACGGTCCGGGCGCGGGTCGATCAGGTCCTGAATCGGCCGGTGAATGTGTCGGTCGAGAAGACTGCGCGGCGCGAGGTTCTGGCCCTCATCGCGCGCCAGGTCCGCGTGGCCTTCGAGATCGACGACAAGGGGCTCGCCAAGGGCGAGGTCGACCTGAACAAGCCGATGGACCTGAAGGCCGAGGGGGTCGCCGCTCGGGACGCGCTGGCCGACGTGCTCGGCGAGGCCGGCCTGAGCTACCGCGTGACCCAGGAAGGCCGCCTCTACATCACCACCGCCGCCCGACTCGCCGAGTCGGAGAGCAAGGGGCAGGTCGTCGAGGGGCCGCCGGTCAAGCTGCTCATGTCGCAGCCGGTCAAGGTGTCGGATTCCTCGTACAAGGAAATGACGCGCGACGTGCTCGCCCGACGGCTGGCGGGGCAGGGGTTGCGCGAGGACGTCATCAAGACGTTGCTCGACGAGTACGGCAAGGCCCTGTTCGAGCAAGGCGAGCTGGTCGTGCTCGTCCACCTGTCGCGCGACGCGATCGACGAGGCGGTCCTGCTCGACGTCTTCCCGCCGCCGAAGAAGGTCGTCCGGACGGCCTTGATCCTCGTCCACGGCATCGACCCCCGCCTCCAGGACCGCGCCCGGGCCCTCGTCAAGCAGCTCGGCGACAACTCCCCGAAGACGCGCGACGCGGCCGAATCCAAGCTGTTCGAGCTCGGCCCGGTGGCGGTCCCGGCCCTGGAGGACGCGCTCGTCGAGAAGGACGTCGAGATCGTCTTCCGCGCCGAGCGGCTCCTCCTCCGCCTCAATCGATCGGTGCCCTGATCCGATGTCCCAGCCCATCCTGCCCGCCACCGTCATCGGCAGTTGGTCGTTCCCCGGCTGGTACGAGAAGTTCGTCGCCGACGCGGCCCGCGAGCCCTCCCTCTTCGGTCCCTCGGACCGCGAGGAAGCCCTCCGCGACGCCGTCCGCCTCGCGATCGACGACCAGTTGCGGGCCGGCCTCGACCGCATCACCGACGGCGAGATGGCCCGCGTCGATTTCAACCTCGGCTTCTATGATTACCTCGAAGGGCTCGAGCCGATCCCCCAAGGCCGTCGCTGGGGCGCCCCCGCGCACGACCAGCGGAGCAAGTACCGCTGCGTCGGCCCCCTGTCGGCCCCGAAGGGCCTGGGCCTGATCGACGAATACCGCCGGCTCCGGTCGCTCACCGACGCGCCCGCGAAGATGCCCGTGCCCGGCCCGTTCACGCTCGCCGGCTGCATCGACGGCGGCGACGTCTACCCCGACCGCCGCGCCGTGACCGACGCATTGATCCCCATCGTCAACGCGGAATTGCGCGCCACTGAAGGCGCCGGCTGCGACTTCCTCCAGCTCGACGAGCCCAGCTTCGCCTGCCACCCCGACGACCCCGGCCGCTTCCTCGACGTCGTCGCCCGCACGGTGGATGGAGTCAAGGCATACATCAGCATGCACATGTGCTTCGGCAACTACCGCGCCCGCGCCGTCGGCTGGCGGTCGTACCGGCCCTTGTTCCCGCACATCGGGCGAGCGAAGGTGAATCAACTGGCCCTCGAGTTCGCCAGCCGCGAGCTGGCCGAAATCGAATTGCTGGGCGAGTTGCCCGAGACGATGGACGTGGCCGTCGGCCTGGTCGACGTCAAGAATACCTGGATCGAGCCTGCCGATCTGGTTGCGGAACGCTTGCGAATCGTGTTGAAGTACGTGAGCCCCGAGCGCGTCTCGATCACGCCCGACTGCGGCTTCTCGCAGACCGCGCGGCACGTCGCGACGGCCAAGGCCCGCGCGATGGCCGAGAGCGTCCGAAAGGTCCGTTCGGAGCTGGGCCGGGGATAGGAACTCGAAATGTCACCCTTTCGATAGTCGATCGCCGGGATGATGGGCCTCGTGTTCGTGTGCGCGGTCGGCTTCGCCGCGCTGATGCACCCGAGGTCAGTGGTCGCCAGCGCGACTTACACAGGGGCGCTGACGGTCCTCCTCTTTGCGACGCTCGCCGCCCTCCGGGGGAGGTATCGCACGTTCTGGACGGGATTCGCCGTCGCGGGGTGGACCTACTTCTACGTCGCTTTCCTCAGCTTCTCGTCGCAAACCCATAATCCATATATATTCACTAATAAAATATTAATTTATGTATTTCCAAAACTAGAGATACCGTGGGATTCGCCGATGGCGGTCCCCACGGGGACGCCCGTCCCGATGGCACTACCCGCAAGTGCGATTCCCGGAGTGATGAGTTCCGATGAGACCATCGCGCCTGTGCCCTTCGAGTTCAGCCCCCAGTGGATCGCCTTCGCGCGCATCGGCCACTCGCTCGCGGCGATCGTCCACGGGTTCGCTGGCGGGGCCGTGATCGTTCTGCTCGAACGGCGTGCAAGGCGATCGGGTATGAAGAAGGAAGGTCCTCAACCCGGCCCTCTCCCGGACGGAGTCGACTGATCGTCGCCTTCCCCCGTAGCAGGCACGCTCCGCGTGCCGTCCGCGGAAACACAAGAACACGACGGACCGCGGACGGCACGCGGAGCGTGCCTGCTACTTGGAAGAGCGACGCCACACTCCCTGTTTCGCAATCGCCATCCGTCCGCCTACAATGCGGGCGTCAGGGTGAGGATCGGGGCCGTCGAGGGGGGCGAGGGATGTCGACGATCGCCGCGTCGCGGCTGAGGGAGCGGCTGGAAAGGGAGTCGAGGGCGGAGGTCCGGTTCGACAGGGGATCGAGGCTCCTCTATTCGACGGACGCGAGCCTGTACCAGATCGAACCAGTCGGCGTGCTCGTGCCGAGGACGGTCGAGGACGTCGCGATCGCGGCGAGGATCGCGGCGGAAGAAAGGGTGGCGATCCTGCCGCGCGGGTCGGCGACGAGCCTGTCGGGGCAGACGGTCGGCGAGGCGATTGTCATCGACTTCTCGAAGTACCTGAACCGGATCGGCCTCGTCGATCGCGACACGATGACGGTCCGTGTCGAGCCGGGCGTGGTGCTCGATAAGCTCAACGCCCATCTGAAGCCGCTCGGCCTGATGTTCGCGCCCGACGTCTCCACCAGCGACCGCGCCACCCTCGGTGGCATGATCGGCAACAACTCCGCCGGCGCCCGCTCGCTGCGCTATGGCAAGACGGTCGATCATGTGAACGCACTGGATGTCGTCCTCGACGACGGCACCACGGCCACCTTCGGCCCCGTGCCGCCGGAACGGCTCGATGACGTCTGCTCGCGATCCGATCGCGTCGGCACGTTGCATGAAACGGTCCGCGAAGTCGTCGCGACCCACAGGGACGCCATCGCCGCCCATTTCCCCCGACTCCTCCGCCGCGTCAGCGGCTACAACCTCGACGAGGTCATCCCCGGCTTGCCCGTCCGGCCGGAAGGGTGGCAGGACGGCCCATGGGCGTTCAACCTGGCCCGCCTGATCGTCGGCTCGGAAGGGACGCTGGCGGTCGTGACCGGGGCCGAGGTCAAGGTCGTCCCCTTGCCCGCGGCTCAAGGGCTCGTCATCCTCTCGTTCGCCACGATCTCCGAGGCGCTCGACCGCCTCGACGAGATGCTCGCGACCCGACCCGTCTCGATCGAGCTACTCGACCGCATGATCCTCGACCTCGCCGCCCAGAATCCCCTCTACGCCCGCCACCTGACCTTCGTCGCCGGTCATCCCGAGGCCATCCTCGCCGCGCAGTTCTACGCCGACTCCGCCGCCGACCTCGCCGACCGAGCCGACGATCTCGCCCGCCGCTTCGAAGGGCGGCCCGGCGTGCTCGGCGTCCACAAGGCGATGAGTCCCGCCCTGCGCGACGACTTCTGGAAAGTCCGAAAGGCCGGGCTTGCGCTCTTGATGGGGATGGTCGGCGACGCCAAGCCCGCCGCGTTCGTCGAGGACACCGCCGTCACCCCGGAGAAGCTCCCCGCCTTCGTCGATCGCTTCAACGCGATCATGGCCCGACACGGCACGAATGGCGCCTGCTACGGCCACGCCGACGTCGGCTGCCTCCACATCCGCCCCGTCCTGAACATGAAAATCGAGGCGGGTGTCGATGCGTTGCGCGGCATCGCGCGCGAGGTCTCCGACCTCGTCCTCGAATTCGGCGGCGCCATGAGCGGCGAGCACGGCGACGGACTCGCCCGCAGCCTCTGGAACGCCAAGCTGTTCGGACCCGAGGTCTTTTCCGCGTTCGAGCAGGTCAAGCACGCCTTCGACCCGACCGATCGCCTCAACCCCGGCAAGGTCGTCGCCGCGCCCGACCCCGGCGCGAACCTCCGGATCGGCCCCTCGTACCACGCCGAGGAGCCGAGCCCGACTGTCCTCGACTTCTCGAAGCAAGGGGGCTACGCCCGCGCCGTCGAGATGTGCTCCGGGGTCGGCGTCTGCCGCAAGGTCGACGTCGGCACGATGTGCCCGAGCTACATGGTCACCCGCGACGAGGACCACTCCACCCGCGGCCGCGCCAACGCCCTCCGCCTCGCCCTCTCCGGCGCCCAGCCCCGCGGCCTCGACGACGAAACTCTCGGGCGCGCCCTGGACCTCTGCCTCCAGTGCAAGGCGTGCAAGACCGAGTGCCCATCGAATGTCGACATGGCGAATCTGAAAGCCGAATATCTTTATCAATTGTCCAAGTCCAGGCCCGTCCCGCTCGGGTCGGCCTTGATGGGCAACATCCACCGCCTGAATCCCGTCGGGTCGGCGACGGCCCCCATCGCCAACTGGACCTTGCGCCAGCCCGTGTTCAAGTGGTTTCTTGAAAAGCTCGCCAAGATTGATCGACGTCGTTCCTTGCCGACCTTCGAGCGCGACGACCTCCGCCGCTGGTTCCGTCGGCACCGGCCCGACCCGCGCGCGGGCTCGAGAGGGCGGGTCGTCCTGCTGGATGACTGCTTCACGACCTACAACACCCCCGAGGTCGGTCGCGCGGCGGTGCGATTGCTGGAGGCGGCGGGATATGCGGTGGAACTGGCGGGCATCCCGTGTTGCGGCCGGCCGGCGATCTCGAAGGGCCTCTTGCCGATGGCGCGCGACCTGGCCGAAGTGGGCGTCGCGCGGCTAATCGACCCCGTGCGGCGCGGCCTGCCGATCGTCGGCTGCGAGCCGAGCTGCCTGCTCACCCTCACCGACGAATACCGCGACCTCCGCCTCGGCACCGACGCCGACCTCGTCGCCTCGGCCGCCGTCCTCGTCGATTCGTTCCTCGCCGACCCGGGGCGCTGTCCCGACCTCGCCTTCCGGCCGCGCGAAGGGAAGGTGCTCGTGCACGGTCATTGCCAGCAGAAGGCACTGGTGGGGACTTCGGGGACGGTCGCGGCCCTGAAGCGGGTGCCGGGGCTGGAGGTGACGGTGCTCGACTCGGGTTGTTGCGGCATGGCGGGGTCGTTCGGGTACGAGCTCGGTCATTACGACGTCAGCCGCGCGCTGGCCGAGCGCGTCCTGTTGCCGGCCGCCAGGGCCGAGCCAGAGGCCACGCTCGTCGCACCGGGCTTCTCGTGCCGGAGCCAGGTCCACGGCCTCGCGGGGATCGTCGCGCGGCATCCGGTCGAGGTCCTGGCCGGACAGTTGACGGCGCCGGGATGAGCCGGACGCTGGCGGTCCAGGGCGTGCTCTTATCCTTCCTGGCGATGGCGGTCGTCGTCGCGGCCGGGACGCTGCTCGCGTCGTTCGCGACGCACGCGAAGGGGCGATGCAACCTGTTGGAATCGATGATCCTGGTCGCCTCGACGGCCGTGATCATGGCCGGGGCACGTTGGGTGGCGACGGCGAGCGTGGAGGAGCTCTTCTCGGGGATCATGCCGGTCGTCTTCGTCGCGACGGCCGTCGCCTTCGGGGGCTACGGCGCCTGCATCGCGCGGTGGCGGCGGCGTTCCTGGCTCGAAGGGTTCTGGTTCGGCCTGATCCTGGGCCCGCTCGGGCTGCTCGCCGAGGCGAACGTGCGCGACCGGCATTGAGCCGCTTCGCACGAATCGGGCCTTCGTAGGGTCCGCTCTTGCGGACCTCTTCATTTTTTGGCATGAAGAGGTCCGCAAGAGCGGACCCTACGAAGGGCGCAGGGTCAGCGGGCCCGCGAGGCCATGGGGATCGGGCCGGCGGCGCGGGTCGCGGCGGGCCGGTTCGCGGGGCGGACGCCGACGCGAGGGGCCTTGCGGCGGGCCTGGCCGGTGGCGCCGGGGACGGTCGCGGTGACGGTCAGGGCGAAGCCGAAGTCTTTCGCGTCAGTGTCCTTGAACGGGTCCTTCGACAGCTTCCAGGGGTCGGGCAGGCCATCGGCGGAGAAGTTGGCGATCCCTCGGCCGTTGAGCAAACCCTCGGCGCTGGCCTCGAGGTAGAAGGTCGCCGTCAGGACGTAGCGGCCGAGCGGCAAGGGGGGCGTCGGGGCCGGCTTCTCCTCCCGCTTGTAGAGGCACTGGTCGTCGCCGCAGACGCAGCGCGGGGCGAACGCGACGGTCGCCAGCGGGCTCCCGCCCACCGGGGCGAGCGACGCGCAGGCGAGCTTCATGCACCCCTGGCCCTTGTGGATGCTCCGAACGTAGCCGTTGAGGGCCGCTTCCAACGTCAGCACGACCGAGGTGACGCCCGTGTCGGTGCTCGTGACGTCGAACTCCTGGACCAGCTTGAACGACTGGACCGACACCGAGTGGGCGCCGACGAACGTGTGGGCCGCGGCGACCCCGCTCAGGAGGGCGGTGAGCTTGTCCCCTTCCTTCGAGACCTCGACGGTGATCTTGCCCCCCTCGTCGAGGCCGTCGTGGATCTTGCCGGGGGTGATGGTGTCGGTCTTGTCGCCGAGGGTGATCGTCGCCTTGGGCCCTTCTTGGGCCGCCGCGGTCTCGCCGTTCGCGGGAGCCGGCGCGGGGGCCGATTCCGTCCCCGGGGCAGTGGGGGTCGCGGGCGCGGCCTCGCCCGACGGGGGAGGCGGAGGGGGCGGGGGCGGGATGGCCGGCGCGGGGACCGGCGGTTGGCCCGCCTGCTGTCCGAACGCGGCCGGGCTCGCCATCGCCATCCCCCCGAGCAGCAGCCAGGTCCAATATCGCTTCGACATGCGGGAATCCTCCGGATTCTCGAGTCCAACGCTCCGAATCGCCTCGGCCGCGGTCCGCTGGCGCGGGGAGAGAGGGGCCTTGGTCTTCTAGAATCGGCCCGGTTTCGGGGCAGACTCCATAGAATCGGGAAGGGCGGCAAGATGGGATATTTGAGGATTTTGCGGAAACGAAGGGTCACGGCGAGTCTGCGGGCTCACCAGGCGCGGTCGAGGAGGTCTTCGAGGTCGGCCGGGTGGCAGGGGCGGGGGTTGGTCCGGTGGCAGTGGTCGAGCATGGCCAGTCGGGCGTACTCGGGGATGCGGGACCGGTCGAGGTCGGGGATCTCGCCGAGGCGCTGGGGTAACGGGAGTTTGGCGAGGAGTAGCTCGGTCAAGGCGATCAGGTGGCCGGGGCCGTCGCCGCTGCGGCCGAGGCCGAGCTGGGCGGCGAGGTCGCCGAGGCGATCCTCGGCGGCCTCGCGGTTGAAACGGAGGGCGTGAGGCAAGAGGATCGCGTTGAGCGTGCCGTGATGCGCCCGGCCCGTCGAGCCGAGGGCGTGCGACAGGGCGTGGATCACGCCGAGCCCTTTGTGGAAGCTGATGCCGCCGAGCAATGCCCCGGTCATCATCGCTCGACGCGCGGGCATGTCGGCGCCGTCGCGGACGGCCGATTCGAGGCCGCGGGCGACCTGGCGGAGTCCCTCCAGGGCGATGCCGTCGCAGATCGGGTGGAACGTGGTCGACAGGAAGCTCTCGACGCAGTGCGAGAGGGCGTCCATCCCGGTGCCTGCCGTCAGGACAGGGGGCAGGCCGCGGGTCAGCTCGGGGTCGCAGATGGCGACGCTGGGCAAGAGGTATGGGCTGAGCACGGCCGTCTTGCGGCCGGTCTGCGCCAGCTGGATCAAGGCCCCGCGGCCGGCCTCACTGCCGGTGCCGGCGGTCGTCGGCAGCGCGGCCATCGGGGGCAGGTCCGGCGTAATCCGGTCGATCCCGCCGGTCGTCAGGTCGTAGTCGGCGAGCTTGCCCGGGTGGGTTGCGAGCAGCCGGATCGCCTTGGCCGCGTCGAGCGCACTGCCGCCGCCGAGGCCGACGAGGCCGTCGCACGCCCGTTCGCGATACAGGGCCAGGCCGGCGAGGACGTCGTCCTCGGTCGGGTTGGGGTGGACGGCGTCGAAGATGGCCGGCTGGCCGAGCGGGGCGACGACCTCGCCGACGATCCCGGCGGCGACGAGCCCGCGGTCGGTCACGACGAGCGGTCGCGCCACCTTCAGGCGGGCGAGCTCGGCGGCGAGCGTGCCGCGCGACCCCTCGCCGAAGACGACGCGGTTGGGGAAGGTGAAGATCGCGGGCATCACGCCTCCGCCCCATCGCGGCCGCTCATGCGTCGTCGAGCTGCAAGAGCAACCCCTCCATCTCGGTCGCCGCGTGCACGTTGCCGACCGCCCGCGCCCGGGCGATGCCGGCCGCGAGGGCCTCGCGCGCCGGCCCGGCTTCGCCCGCCTCGAGATGCGACTGACCGAGCTGCTGATACGCCGCGACCTCCTGCCCCCCGGCGCCTTCGGCCAGGAGCGCCCGGAGCTGGCGGCGCCCCTCGTCGGTGTCGCCGTCGCGCAGGCACTGCACGGCCAGGCCATAACGGAGGAACGCGTCGGTCGGATCCTCCGCCACGGAACGCTCGAGCATGAGTCGCTTCGTCGACTTCTCCGCCATCGTCCGCTCGCCTCCCGGCCTGGGTTCGAACAACCTCCAGGCTAACCCGCGGCCCGGTTGGATGTCAACCTATGCATGCGTCGCCGTCGCCCCGCGGCGACACGACTCTCCTCACCCGTCGTCTCCCTCTTCACCTAACCCGACGCGCGAGTGAGCATCGGGGAAGAGGGAGCCCCGATCGATCATCGGACCCCGGTCTGCTGATAAACTGGAGAAAGTCTGCGGGAACTGAGGAAGAGTAGAGAAGCTGGGTAATGAAATCGCGTCGTTTTTCAAGGTGGGTGGGTGGGGGACCGATTCCCAAGGAGGTCGGAGCGAGGACCGCGGGCCCGGGGGGGCCGTGGCCTTGCGGAGGGGGGAGTGCGGCGAGAGACTCGTGGCGGAGGGGCCAAGGGCGACGGCCCCGGCATCGCGGCGAGGAGCGCCGGTTCGAGACCCCCGGTCATCCCGCATTGAGGACTCCCACCGTGCCCCAGCCCAGCGCTTGCCCGAGGCCGCGGCGTCGTGACGGATTGCGATTGGCGGTGCTGGTCGGCGCCTGGGCGTGCCTGGCCCCGACCGTCGCGCCGGCCGGCCCGGCCTCCAAACGCAAGACCGAGGTCGTCCTGGCCGTCCGCAAGGTCATGCCCAGCGTCGTGAACATCTCCAGCGAGAAGAAGGCCGCGTCGAGCAGCCGATGGCCGTTCTCGCCCGAGGAGAGCCAGCGCCCCCGCGTCAGCGGCATGGGCACCGGCGTCATCATCGACGCGAGGGGCTACGTCCTCACCAATCAGCACGTCGTCGACAAGGTCCAGGGGATCGAGGTCCGCCTGCACGACGGCTCGACCCTCGCGGGTCAGGTCGTCCAGCAGGACGCGGCGATGGACCTGGCGATCCTGAAGGTCGAGGCCGGCCGGCCGCTCGCGCCGATCACGATCGGCACCTCGTCCGACCTGATGCTCGGCGAGGAGGTCATCACGATCGGCAACGCGTTCGGCTACGAGAACACGGTCTCGCGCGGGATCATCAGCCAGATCGGCCGGAACGTGACCCTCTCCGACGACCAGGTCTATCGCAACCTGATCCAGACCGACGCCTGCATCAACCCCGGCAACTCCGGCGGCCCGCTGATCAACATCGACGGCGAGCTGATCGGCATCTGCGTCGCCGTCCGCGCCGGGGCTCAGGGCATCGGCTTCGCGCTCCCGATCGACGACGTCAAGCGCGTCGCCGCCGACCTCTTGAGCACCCGTCGCCTGGCAGGCATGTGGCATGGACTGGTCACCGGCGATGTCGTCGGTGAGCAGGGTCGGTCGTTGATCGTCCGCGACGTCGCCGTCGGCAGCCCCGCCGAGGTGGCCGGCATCCGGCCGGGCGACCAGCTCGTCAAGGTCGGCGACCTCGGCGTCGAGAACGCGCTGGACGTCGAGCGCGCCCTGCTCGACGCCCGTCCCGGCCGCAAGTCGCCCGTCTTGATCCGCCGCGCCGGGCAGGAGCAGGCCCTCGCCCTCGAAGTCCAGCGCATGCCGCGCGGCAATCCGGCCGGGCCCGACGCGGGCGAGCAGATCTGGCGGTCGTTGGGCTTGAAGACCGTCGCCGTGACCCCGGACTACGTCACCCGGGTCAACCCGAACCTCCGCGGCGGGCTCTACATCCAGGCGATCTCCCCCGGCAGCCCCGCCGACCTGGCGATGCTCCAGAAGGGGGACATCCTCGTCGGCATGAACGTCGGCGACCGCCACTGGGAGACGATCCGGCCGGATAACATCCTGTACATCCTCCGCCAGTCCGAGGCCGCCGGCGCCCCGACGATCCAGTACTACATCGTCCGTCGCAACACCATCCAGCAAGGGGCCCTGAGCCTCGCCGAGGTCGCCTCCTCCGCCAGCCGACGCTGAGGCCCACGACCGCGCCCAAACCCCACGAGCCGGATCGTTCCGGCTTGTGGCCGGGACGAGCGGGGCGGTAGAGTGATCGCGGCGGCGCGGCGGGGATTGTAGGGACGCCGCAGGCCCGCCGGGACCTGGTCCGGAGGGGCCGCGCGGGGCGCGGCGGTGTCGATGGCGTCGCCGACGCGGGCCGGGTCCGACCCGGCCTATCAGCAGTGCATCAACCCGTCCTGCCGCGCCACGATCGCGGTCGATCAGGTCGCGTTCGCCTGCCCGACCTGCGGCGACTTGCTCGACGTCGTGTACGACTGGGACCGCCTCCCCGTCCCGAAGTCGCTCAAGGACTTCGAGGCCAAGTGGTCCCGTCGCCGCGACCCCCTGTGTTTCTCGGGCGTCTGGCGGTTCCACGAGCTCCTGCCGTTCGCCCCGCCCGAGATGGTCGTCACGATCGGCGAGGGCCAGACGCTCCTGCGCACGGCCGACAAGGTCGCGCCATACGTCGGCGTCGACGCGGGCCACCTGTTGCTCCAGTACGAGGGGATGAACCCCTCGGGGAGCTTCAAGGACAACGGCATGACCGCCGCGTTCACCCACGCGCGGATGGTCGGCGCCCGCCGCGTCGCCTGCGCCAGCACGGGCAACACGTCGGCGGCCCTGGCGGTCTACTGTTCGGCGACCGATCTCGGCTTCCGCGCGATCATCTTCATCGGCTCGGGCAAGGTCGCGTACGGCAAGCTCGCCCAGGCGCTCGATCACGGCGCCTTGACGATCCAGATCGCCGGCGACTTCGACGACGCCATGCAGCGCGTCCGGCAGGTCGCCGACCGCCTCGGCATCTACCTGATGAACTCGGTCAATCCCTTCCGCCTCGAAGGGCAGAAGTCGATCATGTTCCGGGTCCTGGAGGGGCTCGGCTGGCAGGTGCCCGACTGGATCGTCGTCCCCGGCGGCAACCTCGGCAATTCGAGCGCCTTCGGCAAGGCGTTCATCGAGCTGAAGCACCTCGGCCTGATCGACCGCGTCCCCCGCCTGGCGATCATCAACGCCCACGGCGCCCGCACCTTGCACGAGCTCGTCGGCGCCCACGGCCTCGCCTGGCGCGACGGGCTGCCCGACCCCGAGATCTCCGCCGGCTACTACCGGACCCTCGACGCCGAGGGCCGCAAGGCCGCGACGATCGCCTCCGCGATCGAGATCAACCGCCCCGTCAACCTCAAGAAGTGCCTCCGCGCCCTCCACGTCTGCGACGGCGTCGTCCGCGAGGTCTCCGACCAGGACATCATGGACGCCAAGGCCCGCGTCGGCGCCGGCGGCCTCGGCTGCGAGCCCGCCAGCGCCGCCAGCGTCGCCGGCGCCAAGCGGCTCCGCGAAGAAGGCGTTATCGCCCCCTCCGATCGCGTCGTCTGCGTCCTCACCGGCCACCAGCTCAAGGACCCCGACGCCACCGTCGCCTACCACTCGGGCGACCAGGCCCTCTTCGATCAAGTCCTGGGCCGCCGCGGAGTTCGACGGGCCGGCTTCGCGAACCGGCCGGTGGTCGTGGCGAACGACCTCGATGATATTCTGAGAGCGATTCACCTGTATTCTGAGGATGTTTCTTGATATGTTTAAAAGTTTCCATATTGCGAGCACCCGGGCCACCCGTGGCGAAAGTCCTACGCGCGGTCGGACGAGGACGATTCGCGGAGCCTACTGATTCGCGGTGATCCAATCGTTGACGAGCTGACTTTCGAGGGAGTCGATGTCTTGAGCGAAGCTCTCGGCGAAGACCGCGCTCCCAACCCTCACCAGGCGGCCCGTACCCCAGACCCTGGCGTACGATAAGTAATGCTTCTTGTCGCTCCGGACGAAGTGACCCCACTCGAAGACGTCGATCTCGATCCAGTAGGTCGCGGTGGTCCCCTGCGGGTCCCACGTGCCGACCACTCCCAGGACGATCGTCACGCCGGCATCGTCCTTCACCGTGATCCCTGAATTCCTCAGCATCTGTATCAATCGATTCTTGCAATCAAACGGATAGGTATTCTGAACGAACTTATCACTCATGGTGACTTTCACATCGACTTCCTTGATCCCCTTAAGCGACTTCGTATCGGTGAGGAGGGGCTCCGCCGCCTTGACTGCGTCCAGGAAGTCCTTCGCTTCCTGGAACTCCGGGCGGACTGAGGGCATGTCGGTCGACAACGCGACGGGCTGGATTCGAGGGGGGGACGGCGCCTCTCGCGAGCACGAGGCGAGTACGAGTGCGAGGCTCCCGCAGAGCGGCAACCAGAAGACGCGACGGCGAGAGATCGGGCGCATGTCATTCCTCCATTCTTTGGGGGCAATGACTCAACCATAGGCCACGAATCGCGATCATTCCGGAGGTGACGGCGGCCGGGTGGCAGGGGTTGCGAAGCAACCGCTGTCCCGGACTCGGGGCTCGGCGACCAGTCGAGGACCGGGGCTCCGAAGTAGGGACCTCTGCTACCCCGTCGCCGTGGTCAGTGGGCATTCACCCGCGCCGGGTGCCACTGGTGGCTTGTCCACCAGTGCTCCGGGCCGTGCCGCTCGCACTGGTGGACAA
>DASZMJ010000503.1:0-1551 GCA_035551935.1 Isosphaeraceae bacterium | reverse complement strand
ACGAACGCCGCGGCGGGCGTCACGGGCGAGGCGATCGACCACGCCGAGGTCCTCGACGTGGCCGACGAGGCCGGGCGGCGGCTCGGGCAGATCATCGCCGCCGTGGTGGCGCGTCTGGCTGGATGACCTGGGGGTAGAACTGGAAGAGCGGATCATACGGGACGTCCGTCGTCCGCGGGGCGGGCCGCGCGGTGATCGACCGGACGGCGAGCATGAAGCCTTCCGCGACGAACTCGAGCGTCAGCCGCATCCCGGGCTTCAGTTGCTTGAGCATCCCCTCGCCCGTCCCGGTCGTGACGACCCCCTCGGCGGATTCAATCCGGAGCGTCGCGTCGACCGCCACGGGGAGGCCCAGGATCCGGGTCGCCGGGGGCGAGACCCCCGCGATGAGTTGGCCGTTGTGGGTCGAGAAGAAGGTCTGCTGCTGCTCTGCGGTTGCGCTCTGCGGGTCGTGCGGGCCGTTGTCCAAGTGGATGTCGATCAGGTCGCCCGCCGGGAGGTTGACGCGGTCGAGCGTCACGTCGGCGAGCGTGAATCGGACGGGCCTCGGCGCCGGGGCGGCCCTCCTCGTCTCCGCGACCCTCTCCGCGGCGCGTCGGAGCAACGACTTCTTGATCTGCTCGAAGGCGGCCGGGTCGTCGACCAGGCGACGGGCGAGGATCTCGGCCTTGTCGGGTGCGTCGGACTCGACGTAGGTCCTCACCTCGTCGTCGGTCGGCACGCGGCCGAGCGTTTCGAGATAGATCCGGCGGGCGAACGCGGTGTCGCCGAGGTTGTAGGCTCCAGCGGTCAGTTTTTCGAGCCGGGCCGCATCCGTCGGATCGGCGGGATTGCCGGCGATGAACAAGTCGGTGAGATCAACCCGCAGGTCGTCGAGCGCGCGCACAGCGTCGACCCGGGAGTCCGCCTTCTTGGGCGCGTCGGCATTCTTCGTCGCGTCGGGCTTCTTGGGCGCGTCGGCCTTCTTCGTGGCGTCGGGCTGCTTCGTCGCGGGCTTTTCCTCAATCGGCGTGGTCCGGTTCGCGACCCGTTCGAGCACGAGCCGGCCCGAGCCGGGCGGGGCGACGTTGATGTAAACCTCGTCGCCGATCGCGTAAGCCTCGACCCGCCGGAGCGCGGCCGGGGCGTCGCTGTCGGTCTGGGAGGGATTGCTGCTCAGCAGCTGGTAGGTGACGTCGGATTCGTGGACCGGTCTGTCGGGCCAGCGAAGGATGACCCGCTTTCCGGCGGGATTGTCGCCCTTGGGCGCGGGCTTGGGATCGTCGCCCCGTCCCGCCGCTGCGCCGGCGCCGATCACGCCGACCGCCACGATCGCCGCCGATGCCACGCGGAGCCTGGTCATGAGCATGGTCCTCAAGGTCGTATTCGCCAGCGCGGCCACCCCGGCCGAGACGGCCGACGGTGCCCCGCCCCTGATCCCGCACGCCATCCCGGCCGCCGAGGCCGCCCACGACAGCGGCACCCGCGCCGAGGCCTCCTTCGTGAGCAGCGACGCCAGCGACCCGGCCGATGTCGCCACGCCCAGCCTGTTCAGCCGCGCCGCCAGCAGGG
>DASZMJ010000502.1:0-1642 GCA_035551935.1 Isosphaeraceae bacterium | reverse complement strand
GACCGCCGCCGCGACCCGCTCGCGAAGATCCTTCGAGTAGGGCCCCATGACAATCTCCTTCGGCTCCGACCTCGGTGGCGTCAGCAATCCGCTCCTCGGGAATCCTTTCCGTCTGCAAGCCGAAAGTAAACCGCTCTAATGGAGGACGGCGGCGGACGCGACGAAGGGGGAGATCATGACGGGCGCCCGATCCTCGGCGATCTTGCGACAGGTGCGGTGCCTCTGGGGCCCCGGGTCGGTCGCGGGGATGACGGACCGGCAGTTGCTCGATCGGGTCGCGACGGGCCCGCCCGAGGCCGCCGGGGTCGCGTTCGAGGCCTTGGTCGCGCGCCACGGGGCGGCGGTGTTCGCGGCCTGCCGGCGCGTCCTGGCCGACTCCAACGACGCCGACGACGCCTTCCAGGCCACGTTCCTGGTCCTGCTCCGCCGGGCCGACACGATCCGCGTCGGCGACTCCGTCGGCCCCTGGCTGCTCGGGGTCGCCCGCCGGGTCGCCGCGCGGGCCCGGGTCGAGGCGGCCCGGCGCCGACTGCAACTCGGTCGATCGGTCGAGCTCGTGGCCCGTCCCGACCTGGACCCCGGCCGGTTCGAGCTGCGGGCCGTGCTCGACGAGGAGCTCGATCGGCTCCCCGCCCGCCATCGCGAGGCGGCCGTCCTCTGCCTCCTGGAGGGCCTGACCTACGAGGAGGCCGCGGGTCGGCTCGGTTGCCCGGTCGGGACGGTCAAGAGCCGATTATCGCGGGCGCGTGAGCGCCTCCGGATTCGGCTCGAACGCCGGGGCCTCGCACCGACGACTTGTCTCGCGGCCCGGGCCGTCGTCCCGGCGAAGGTCCCCCCGAGGTTGGTCGAGGCGACGATCACCATGATGCCGCGCCGCGCGGTCGCCGGGACGGTCCCGGCGCACGCGGCCCGGCTCGCCCATGCGGTCCTGAGGGAGATGCTCATGTCCAAGCTCAAGTTCGTCGCGGTCGTCGCCCTGGCGATCGGCCTGCCCGCGGTCGCGGCGCTCGCCCGACAGAACGCCGACGATCCGACGTCGGTCCTCGTGAGACTCGGGGCGACGGCCACCCCGGCGGAGAAGGACAAGGAGGCCGTTCTCGAGATCCTCAAGGTCGAGCGCGAGTGGCGCGACGCGATCGTCCGCAACGACCTCCAGGCGCTCGATCGCTTCATGGCCGACGACTACATCGCCGTCGATACCGGCGGCGGCGTCCTCAACAAGACCGCGACCCTCGAGGCCCATCGCCGCGGTGCCTTCTCGGCCGAGTCCTACGAGGCCCTCGAGACCAAGGTCCGCATCTACGGCGACACCGCCGTCGTCAACGGCCTCAGCCGCTGGAAGGCCGGTAATTCCTCGGACCTCCGGATCACTTCCGTCTACGTCAAGCGGAACGGGACGTGGCGGTGCGTGTCCTGGCAAGGGATGGTCGTCGGCGATTGAGTGCGGATGGATGTGACACGGAATCGCGGGAACGGATCCTTCTTCGTAGGGTCCGCCGTGCCAGCCCTGTAAAGGTGGCTACTGATCTTGATAAGCTGTCGCCCCGTAGGGACATACTGCACACCCACGGAGGCCGCGGCCATGATCCTGAGTGAAGTCTTCGAGCGGTTCGCCGAGGAATCCCCGGTCACCGTCATGGCC
>DASZMJ010000501.1:0-4528 GCA_035551935.1 Isosphaeraceae bacterium | reverse complement strand
CGTCGAGTCCGCGACGACGCACCAGCCGTGTTTGGTGCGTCGTCGCGGACTCGACGCACCCTACAAGAACTACGACAACGCCGACGGCTACGGCCCGGCCAAGCCCCGGGGCGCGGGCAAGCTGCCGTTCGATGCGCGCTGAGGAGACCGGGGCGGTTCTTGTCGAGTGCGTCGAGTCCGCGACGACGCACCTCTCCGCCGATGCTGGTCGGTGCGTCGTCGAAGGCTCGACGCACCCGACAAGAACCGGGGGATTCCCCCGAGAATTGTTTTGCAACGGCGACGATCCCCTGTTCCAATGACAAGACAATCCATCCCGATTCGGATTGCAGAATTGGACTTATGTAATCCTGGAAGCAGGCTCGATTCTCGGTCCAGTCCGGCCGGTCGTGCCCGCCGGACCCCGTCCGACGCCGAATCGACCACGGGGAGGTGATGACGATGTCCCGAACGCTCGCCCGCCGCGCCCGCCCGGCCCGCTTCCGTCCCCGACTGGAGGGCCTGGAAGACCGGGCCCTGGCGGCTGCCGGCCAGGTCGAACTCATCCTCCCGGTGCCGCCGGTCGGGACGAACGCCCTGGTCAAGGGGGACCTGCCCGACGGCGGGATCGACGTCGCCACGTACCAGCTCAGCTCGCACGTCGCCTCGGGGAAGCTCGTGTTCGACCCGCTGACGATCATCACGCACAGCGGACCGCAATCGCCCGGGCTCTTCGCCACCGAGGCCAACGGGATCCACTTCCCCGCGGCCGTGCTGATGGTCCGCAACGACGCCGCGCAGGTCATCGCGACCTATACCCTGGGGGTCGTCTTCGTCAGCAGCCAGTCGGAGTCGATCGCCTCGGGCGACGGGACGCAGACGGAGACCGACGTGCTGACGTTCGGCTCGCTGCAGGCGAATTCGTACAATCCGGCCACCACCGCCCTGACCGCGACGAGCACGTGGTCCCAGGTCACCAACTCGCCGACCCTGACGATCCAGGCGCTGACGTCCGACCCCGTCGCCACGGCCCTGACGCTCAAGACGAGTCGGGTCAACGGCCCCGGCGGGCCGGAGGTCCTCCTGCGGGCGAAGGCCACCTCGGCCGGCGGCGTGCCGGTCGGCAACGTCAGCTTCTACTCGGGCACGCACCTGCTGGGCGCCCTGCCGGTGCAGGCCGACGGGACCGCCTCCCTGACCGTCCCCGCCGCCGCCGTTCCCCGCGGCCGCGCCTACGCGATCTTCAGCGGCGGGCCCGGCTCGTCCTTCCAGCCCAGCAGCTCGGTGAGCGGCCAGGCCCGCATGCAGCGCCTCTTCCAGGCCTCGTTCCACCGGGCCATGAACCCCGACGAGTGGGCCCTGACCAGCATGTGGCTCCAGCAGGGCTTCACCCCCAACTCGATGGCCTCGATCTATCGCTCGCTCGCCGCCGGGGGGCATTGACCCTCGCGGGCTGCGCCTCGCGCTTTCCCGTCGCAGGCACGCTCCGCGTGCCGTCCGCCGAAATCCAAACCGTACATGATGGGACGGTGGACGGCACGCGGAGCGTGCCTGCGACGGGAAAGAGGGGACCGCCCTAACGCCCGTCGATCGACCCGACCGCCGGTCGCCCTTCGGCCTCCTGGCGAGGAGGCCGCGACGAGCCGTCGGCCTCGGCGGCGGGGAGCAAGGCGAGGGAGAGGGCCTCGTCGAGGGTGGAGACGCAGTGGAAGCGGAGGCGGTCGCGGACTTCCTGGGGGACGTCGTCGAGGTCGGCCTCGTTGTCCTTCGGGAGGATGACCTCGGAGATGCCGGCGCGGTGGGCGCCGAGGACCTTTTCCTTGACGCCGCCGATCGGCAAGACGCGGCCGCGGAGGGTGATCTCGCCGGTCATGGCCAGGTCGCGGCGCACGGGGCGGCCGGACATGGCCGAGGCGATCGCGGTGGCCATCGCCACGCCGGCGCTCGGGCCGTCCTTCGGCACGGCGCCGGCCGGGACGTGGACGTGGACCTCGATCGAGCCGAGCCGGTCCTCGGGGATCTGCAAGCTCGGGGCGCGCGTCGAGGCATACGTCAACGCCGCGCGGGCGGATTCCTTCATGACGTCACCGAGTTGGCCGGTGAGGATGAGCGACACGTTGCCCCAGCCATCGGTCCGGACGGTGTCGGCCTCCCCGGGCGCGGGGCCCGGGAGCCGGCGGATGGCGGCCTCGACGAACATGATGTCGCCGCCGGCGGGCGTGTAGTACATGCCGGTGGCCACGCCGACCTCGTTGGTCTCGCCGACGTGCTCGGGGTGGACCCGAGGTCGGCCGAGCAGCTCGCGGACGTCGTCGGGCGTGACGCTCAGGTTCACCGATTCGCCGGCCGCGATCCGTCTCGCGAGCTTCCTCGCCACGGCGCCGACCTGGCGTTCGAGCTGGCGGACACCGCTCTCGCGGGTGTAGCGGCTGACGATCGCCATGACGGCGTCGTCGGTGAAGGATAAGCCCTTGCCGCCGAGGCCGGACTCCTCGAGCTGGCGTGGGATGAGGTATTTCTTGGCGATCTCGGCCTTCTCGCGCTCGGTGTAGCCGGCGAACTCGACGACCTCCATCCGGTCCATCAAGGGGCCGGGGATGTTCTGCGGGAAATTCGCCGTGGCGATGAACAGGACCTCGCTGAGGTCGAACGGGACGTTGAGATAATGGTCGGTGAACGAGTCGTTCTGCGCCGGGTCGAGGACTTCCAGCAAGGCGCTGGCGGGGTCGCCCTGGTTCGAGATGCCGAGCTTGTCGACCTCGTCGAGCAGGAAGACGGGGTTCTTCGTGCCGGCCTGCTTCATCCCCTGGATGATCCGGCCGGGCATGGCGCCGACGTAGGTCCGGCGATGGCCGCGGATGTCGGCCTCGTCGCGCGCGCCACCGAGGGCGGCGCGGACGTATTTTCGACCGAGAGCCCGTGCGATCGACTTGGCGATCGACGTCTTGCCGACGCCCGGCGGGCCGACGAACAGGAGGATCGGCCCTCGGGCCATGGCGCGGGCCTTGGCCTCGGTCGCGTCGGTGATGGGACGGTCCTCGGCCGGGGGTTGCGCGAGGGTTGGCGTGGCCGTGTCGCGGTTGGCCTTGAGCCGGTCGGCGGGGAAGCCGCCGTCCCGCTCGACCTCCTCGGAAAGCTGCTTCGCGCGGAGCTGCCGCACGGCGAGGAATTCGAGGACGCGATCCTTGACGTCGGGCAGGCCGTAGTGGTCCTCGTCGAGGACCTTCGAGGCGCGGTTGAGGTCGAGGTCGTCGTCGGATCGGGCGTTCCAGGGGAGTTCGGCGACCCATTCGAGGTACGTCCGGATGACCTGCGCCTCCATCGACTCGCGGCCGGCGCGCTCCAATCGACCGAGCTCGCGCTCGACCTCGGCGCGGGCCTCGCGCGGGAGGTCGAGCTTGGCGAGCTTCTCGCGAAGCTCGTCGACCTCGCGCGACTGGTCGTCCTCGCCGAGCTCGCGCTGGATCGCCTTGAGCTGCTCGCGGAGGTACATCTCGCGCTGGCGCTCGCCCAGCTCCTCCTGGACCTGGGTCTTGATCCGGGCCTGGGCCTCGAGCATGCCGATCTGGCGCTGGATGTGGATCAGGATGCGGCGGAGTCGCTCCTCGACGCCCAGGGTCTCGAGCAGCGCCTGCTTCTCGGCCGTCGGCAATTCGACGTAGCCGGCGACGAGGTCCGCGAACGGGCCGGGCTCGGTCACGGAGTCGAGGACATTGTGCAGGACCTCCTCCGGCAGGCCCCGGCGCTCGCCCAGCTCCATCGCGCGCTCGCGCGTCTCGCGATAGAGGGCCGCGAAGGCGGGGTCGTTCTCGTCGATCGGCGCCAACTGGGCGATCGGCATGATGTCGGCGTCGATGTGGGTGTCGTTGGCGCGGTAGTGGAGGGCGTTGCCGCGCTGGACCCCCTGGAGCAGGAGCTGGATGCCCCCCAGCCCGCGCTGGACCTGGCCGATGGCGGCGATGACGCCCATCGTGTAGAGCTGCTCGGGCTTCGGCTCGTCGGCGCCCTCGCGCTGGGTGACGGCGAAGACCCTACCGCCGGCCTTCATCGCGGCCTCGATGGCCCGCATGGTCCTCGGCCGGCCGACGGCGATCGGCACGGTCAGGCCGGGGAAGATCACCGTCCCCCGCAGCGGCAGGACGGGCAGCGTGATTCGATCGGCCATGGCCGCAGCCCTTCGCCCGTGATTGCAGGTGCCCCCGCCCGCCCCGGGCACGATGCGCGGGGCGGGCCCCTGGACATTCTAGGGCGGCCGTCCGCCGAGGGTAGCGGGCCGGCGGATCGAGGGCGGCCCAGGACCCGAAGAGCCGGGCGCGCCCTGGCCTCCGAAGAGAACTTGGCTCTCGATTTGCAAACCCCAGTCCGAAGGCCCGTGGAATCAGGGTTGTCCCCGAGTCGAGGCGAGGGACGGTGTCGGGAAGGGGAGATGCCCAGGCCGTTGCGCGAGCCGGTGTTGGTACTCATCGGGGCGTCGTCGCGTATCGGCCGGGCCGGCGACCTCGCGCGGTCCGGCGGAGGCGCCGCGGCCAACGCCGTCGACGCGGCCCGC
>DASZMJ010000500.1:0-1663 GCA_035551935.1 Isosphaeraceae bacterium | reverse complement strand
GCCGCGTGGTCGACGACCCCGGGATTGCCGTCGTCATCGAGTCGATGGGGGGGATCGAGCCGGCGCTCGGGCTGATCCTGGACGCGCTGGCGACGGGCAAGGACGTCGTCACGGCGAACAAGGCGCTGCTGGCCGAGCACGGGCCGGAGGTCTTCGCGCAGGCGAGGAAGTACAACCGGGCGGTCGCCTTCGAGGCGAGCGTCGGCGGCGGCATCCCGATCGTCCAGGCGCTCGCCACGGCGCTGGCCGCGAACCAGATCCAGAGCCTCTCGGCGATCGTCAACGGCACCTGCAACTTCATCCTCTCGTCGATGACCAGCGAGGGCCTCGCCTACGCGACCGCGCTCCGCCAGGCCCAGGAACTCGGCTACGCCGAGGCCGACCCGGCGATGGACGTCGACGGCACCGACACCGCCCACAAGCTCGCCATCCTCGCGCAGCTCGCCTTCGGCGCGGGGGTGACCACCGCCCAGATCCGCCGCGCGGGGATCGACCGCCTGGAACTCGCCGACATCCGGTTCGCCGCCGAGATGGGGTACAACGTCAAGCTCCTCGCCCTCGCCCGCCACTCCGACGCCGGCCTGGAACTCCGCGTCGCGCCGACGCTCGTCAAACAAGGGACCCCCCTGGCCGAGGTCCGCGGCCCTTACAACGCGATCCGGGTCGTGGGCGACGCCGTCGGCGATACCCTCTTTTACGGCCGGGGGGCGGGGATGATGCCGACCGCCTCGGCCGTCGTCGGCGACCTGATCGACGTCCTGATCGGCCGCGCGGCCCTGACCTCGCGGGTGCTCAACCTCTGGTCGGCCGACGCGCCCCCGCCGAGGCTCGCGCCGGCGTCGGCGTCGAAGAGTCGGAATTACCTCCGGTTCATGATCGCCGACCGCCCCGGGGTGCTCGCGGCGATCGCCAAGGTGCTGGGCGAGCACGGGATCAGCATCGCCAGCGTGATCCAGCACGACCCCGGCGACGACGCCCCGGATAGCCCCGTCCCGCTCGTGATCATGACCCACGCCGCCGCCGAGTCGGCCACCTCGGCGGCGCTCGCCGGGATCGACCGGATGGACGTCGTCCGCGCCGCGAGCGTCTGCCTCGGGGTCGAGGAGTAGACCCGACGATGCGGCACCCCGCGACCCCACGGCTCGCCGTCCTCCTGCTCCCGGCCGTCGCGCTCCTGGCGCTCGCCTCGTGCGGGGACGAGCGCCTCGACCCGTACAACGCCGCCTCCTGCGAGAGGCTCCTGGACGACGCCGCGAACGTCGACGTCTACGACTGGCTCAAGGCCCCGGCCCCCGTCCCCAGGCGGCCGGGGAAGATGGCCGTCGACGACGCCCTGGCCCTCGCCCACCAGTTCGAGGCGCGTGGGGCCGAACGGATGCTCGCGGTCGGCAGCCGCGAGGTCCTGGAACCCGGCTCGAAGTCGCCGTATTTCTACTCGACGGGGTTCGTCCTCCGGCTCCCCGACGACCCCGTGAAACGGCTCCAGATCTTCCGCCTCTATGCCGAG
Source organism: Isosphaeraceae bacterium (assembly GCA_035551935.1). GTDB lineage: Bacteria > Planctomycetota > Planctomycetia > Isosphaerales > Isosphaeraceae > DASZMJ01. Next base: position 156 of record DASZMJ010000500.1, on the reverse strand, counting down.
CAGGTCCGGACCAACGGCTTTAACCCGAGGGCCGATACCGGCCAGAAAGCCCTGCTCATTCCCTGGACCCAGGACGAGTTAATCGCTGACGACTGATGGGGGATGAAAAATGACAAATGAAAATGAAAAATGACAGATGAAGGACGACCGAGGTCT
>DASZMJ010000499.1:0-1545 GCA_035551935.1 Isosphaeraceae bacterium | reverse complement strand
GACGGCGCCCGGAGGCCCCCGACGGCGCCGGCGGTCGGGCCGCCTGGGCCACCTCTGGATCCCGCCCGAAGGTAAAGTTAGAGCCTCTAATATACCCAAGACGCGCCTTCTGTAAAGTAGGTGAATCCTCGACAGATTCCGAAACGTTTTGCGGGGGCATGGGTTCACGCTCGCCGGCCGGTCCGCGCCTTCGTGCCGCGGCGGCCCTGAGACGCCTCAACGGCCCGGGTCCCGGGCGGCGCGCGACCGGCCGGGCAGGGGGGCGGCGTGCGGGTCGCCCTCGCGGAGCCGGTAGCCGGCGTCCGCGGCGAGGCCCGCGTGGCGGTCGACCCGGCCCGACGGCCAGCGGACTTCCAGGGCGTCGACGCGGGCCGCGTCCCCGAGGCCGAAGTGCAGCCGCGGGTCGCCCGCCGAGCAGTAGCTGCCCCCCCCGGTCCGCTGCGCGACCTGGCGACGGCCGCCGGCGCGGACGGTGACCCGGGCGCCGACCCCGTCGCGGTTCGAGGCCGAGCCCTCCAGCAGGACGGTCAGCGCGTGCCCGCCGCCGCCGGTCTGGTTATGGAGGTAGGCGAGCGGCCGGTTCTGCGGCAGGAGGAGGGCGTCGACCCGGCCGTCGTTGTCGAGGTCGCCGGCCGCCAGTCCGCGGCCGATGTAGGGCTGCCGGAACGGCGGCCCGGCCGCCGCGGTGACGTCAACGAGTTGGCCCGACCCCGAGCCGATCAGGAGCTGCGCGGGCATCTCGAACGGGCCGCCGGGGCGGAGGTCGTCGACGTGCCCGTTGGCCGTCAGGAGGTCGAGCCGGCCGTCGTTATTGGCGTCGAGCGTCGTGACCCCGAAGCCCAGGAGGTCGCGGCTCGGGCGGGCGAGGCCGACGGCGGCGGTCCGGTCGGCGAACATGCCGCCGCCGAGGTTCCGGAAGAAGGTGGTCGACTCGGCGTAGAAGTTGGTCACGACGACGTCTTCGCGGCCGTCGCCGTCGAGGTCGCCGCAGGCGACCCCCATGCCCGCCTGGTACCCGCCCTGCGCGTTCGCCGAGGCGCCGGCGACGGCGGCCACCTCCTCGAACCGGAACCCGCCGAGGTTCCGCCAGAGGAAGTTGGCCGACTGGTCGTTGGCGACGAAGAGGTCGACCCGGCCGTCGTCGTCGAGGTCGGCGGCGACGACCCCCAGGCCGCGGCCGTCGTGCTCGGAGAACCCGGCCTCCGCCGTGACGTCGACGAACCGGCCGCCGTCGTTCCGGAACAGGTGGTCCTGCTTCGAGCGGAAGGACAGCGGCTCGCAGAGGATCACCCGCCTCGCCTCGTCGTAACAGGCCCGAGGGTTCCGGGAGTCCCACTCGAGGTAGTGGCAGACGTAGAGGTCGAGGTCGCCGTCGCCGTCGAGGTCGGCGAAGGCGGCCGAGGTCGGCCAGTCTCGAAATCCGCCGAGGCCCGACGGCCCGGTGACGTCCTCGAATGTGCCATCCCCCTTATTGTGGTAGAGGGCATACGAGCCCATGCGGGTGACGAAAAGGTCGGCTCGGCCGTCGTTGTCGAAGTCGCCCAC
>DASZMJ010000498.1:0-2474 GCA_035551935.1 Isosphaeraceae bacterium | reverse complement strand
GACGTCGCAGTGCCTGTACGCGGCGGCGGCGCCCTCGTCGGCGACCAGTTTCACCGTTTCCTCGCCGGCCTCGTCGTCGACGTCGGCAACCATCACGGCGGCGGCGTTCTGACGCGCCATCTCGATCGCCGTCGCGCGTCCGATCCCGGCTCCCGACCCCGTCACGAGGCAAATCTTCCCGTCCAGCATCGCTCCTCCTAGTTGTCGGCTCGGATATCCAGATCGATCACGAGGTTCTGGGCTTCGTCGGTGGTCGCGGTCGCCCCCGGGGGCACGAGGATCGTCGTCGTCGCCGCGGCCACGACCGCGGGGCCGTCGATCGGGCTCAGCTCGGCCGCCCGGCCCGCGGGGACGATCCTGGTGTCGAGGCGCCGCGGCCCGTCTTCGGACGCCCAGACGATCTCGCGCGAGGGCACCTCGCCGGCGTCGCCGTCGGCGGCCGCCTTGACGCGCGGCTGCGGCAGCCGGCCGCGGCCGAGCACCCGAGCGCCGACGATCTCGCTGCCGGCACCCTCGAACGCCGATCCCTTGCCGTACAGCTGGTCGTAGATCGAGGCGAATTTTTGCGCCAGACTCTCCCCCGGCCGCGCCACGTCGTCGGCGTCGACCGGGACCTCGACCCGGTGGATCTGCAGCGGGTACTTCATCTCGACGAAGCGCTCGATGTCCTGGCGGTCCGCATCGATCCCCTCCTGGGCAAGCTCCTCGCGGGCCTCGCGCTCGAGCTCGGCCAGCGCCTCCTGCAGCAGGCCGCCCTCGAAGGGCGAGCTGAGCTGGATCGCCCGCTCGAACACGTGGACCACGTCCGAGGTGGCGCAGCCGTAGGCCGACCACGTAGTCGAGAGGGTCCCCAGCGGAACGATCCCCCGCACCGAGCCCAGCTCGGCGAGGTACCCGGCGACGTGCAGGCCGCCGGCGCCGCCGTAGCCGTAGAGGGCGAAGTCGCGCGGGTCCATCCCTCGCTCGACCGTCATCTGGCGGATCAGGTCGGCCATCTGCGCGTTGACGATCTGGCGGGCGGAGAGGGCCACCTCGATCGCCGTCAGGCCGACTTCCTCGCCCACCGCGGCCAGCGCCCGCTCGGCGCCGTCGACGTCGAGGGGCAGGTCGCCGCCGAGGAAGTTGTCCGGGTCGAGGTAGCCGAGCAGCAGGTTGGCGTCGGTGACCGTCGGCCGCTCCCCGCCGCGTCCGTAGGCGACCGGGCCGGGCCTGGCGCCGGCGCTCTCCGGGCCGACCCGCAGCACCCCGGAGACCGGGTCGCGCCAGATGATGCTGCCGCCGCCGCTGCCGATCGAACGGACGTCGGTCCGCGGCAGATAGAACTCGTACTGGTTCTCCACCACCGACTGGGAACGGACGGGCTGACCGCCGGCGATCAGGGCGACGTCGAAGCTGGTGCCCCCCATGTCGGTCGCGATCACGTTCTCCTCGCCGCGGCGCTCGGCGAGCACCGAGCTTGCCCCGACCCCGGCCGCCGGGCCCGAGCCGATGGTCAGCACCGGCAGGTCCGCGGCCAGCTCGTCGGGGGCGACGCCCCCGGATGCCTGCATCACCAGCAGCGGGCCGGCCAGGCCGCCCTCGACCAGGTCCCGCTTCAGGCGGGTCAGATAGCCGCGGGTCTCCGGCCCGAGGAAGGCGTTGATCGCCGCCGCGGCGAAGCGCTCGTACTCGCCCGGCCGGGCCGAGGCCAGGTGGGAGCAGGTGACATAGGCGTCCGGAGCCGCGGCACGGACGCGCTCACGGGCGCGCAGCTCGTGGTCGGGGTTGGCGACGGACCAGAGGAAGCAGATCGCGAACGACTCGGCGCCCGCCTGCCGCAGGTCGCGGACGGCCTCCTCGACCTGGGCCTCGTCGAGCCCGACCACGACCTTCCCCGCGGCGTCGATCCGCTCGTCGACCTCGACGATCAGCTCCGGCGGGACGATCGGATCCGGTCGGTACTGCTCGGAGGCGTGCAGGAGGCGGTCGACCGGCAGCCCCTTGGCCCGGCCACTCGCCCGCATCACCGGCAGGATGTCGCGGTGGCCGCGGGTCGTGATCAGCCCGACCCTGGCCCCGCGCAGCTGCACCAACGCATTGGTGGCGACGGTCGTCCCGTGCAGGACGATCTCGCAGCCCGCCAGCAGGTCGGTCGGGTCCTCGCCGCGCAGCTCGGCGACCTTGCCGACCGCCTCGAGGAAGCCGCGCTCGAAGTCGGGCGGGGTCGAGGGCGTCTTGGTCGCCGTGACGCCGCCTTCGTCGTCGAGGTGGACGATGTCGGTGAAGGTGCCGCCGATGTCGACTCCCAGGTACGCCATCAGGCCACTCCTCCCAGCTTGATGTCCCAGAGCGCCGGGTCGTCCTTGCGGCAGACCTCGTTGTCGAGCAGCCGCAGGCAGGACGGGCAGGCGAACTGGCGCAGCACGATCTCCGCGTCGACGAGCCGGCCGGGGTCCGGCAGCAGGGCGTTGCCCTCGGCGATCTCGGTCTCGCGC
>DASZMJ010000497.1:0-1863 GCA_035551935.1 Isosphaeraceae bacterium | reverse complement strand
CCGTCTCGATCGTGAGTCCGACGCCCTCGCGGCTCGGCGAGACGCCGGTCCCCAGGAACCTGAGCCTGCGCGGGCCGGAGACCGACCTTGAGGCGGTCGTCCGCGGCGCGGAGGTCGTCCACATGCACGGCCTCTGGCAGGGGCACACCCGGCGCGGGGCGCGCGCGGCGCGGAAGGCGGGCGTCCCGTACCTGATCGCCGCGCACGGCATGGCCGAGCCCTGGGCCCTGCGGCAGAAGGCGTTGAAGAAGACGATCTACAGGGCGCTCGTCGAGGGCAAGAACCTCCGCCGCGCGTCCTGCCTTCACGCCCTGACCCGCCCCGAGGTCGGACACCTCCGGGCGCTCGCCCCCGGGGCGCGCGTCTGCCTCGTGCCCAACGGCGTCGACCTCGCCCCGTTCGACGCCCTGCCCCCGAGGGCCGAGCTTGAGGCCGAATATCCCGAGCTGGTCGGCAAGTTCGTGCTCCTCTTCTTCGGCCGGCTGCACGCCAAGAAGGGGCTTGACCTGCTCGCCGAGGCGCTCGCGGTTGTCGGCCGCGACGCCCCCGAGCTTCACGTCCTGCTCGCCGGTTGCGACGACGGGGCCTTGACCCCCTTGCGGGCGCGAGCCGAGGCGTTGGGGGTCGCCGATCGGTTCACCTGGGTCGGCCACGTCTCGGGCGACCGCGCCCGGCGGGTCTGGGCGGCGGCGGATGCGTTCGTCCTGCCGAGTTACAGCGAGGGGTTCAGCATGGCCGTCCTCGAAGCCCTCGCCTGCCGGCTCCCCGCGCTCATCACCACGGCCTGCCACTTCCCCGAGCTTGCCGCGGCCGACGGCGGCCTCGTCGTCGCGCCGGACGTTGCCTCGGTGACGGCCGGCCTCCGGGACTTGTGGAGGATGTCGGCCGTCGAGCGGGCGGGGCTCGGACAGCGCGGCCGCGCGCTGGTCGAGCGGGGGTACACCTGGGACCAGCAGGCCCGCCGGCTCGCCGAGGTCTATCACTGGCTCTCGGGCGGCGGGGAGACGCCGGAGGCGGTTTTGGCGGCGGAGAGGCGAGACGGCCGATGACCGATGACCGATGACCGATAAATGTGACTGATTAAGCATTCATCGGTCATCGGTCATCGGTCATCGGTCATCAGCCATCTTTTCAACATTCGAGGAATACATATGATGCCCCGCAAGGCGCCGGTGAGCGTGTTGGTGCCGGTGAAGAACGAGGCGGAGAACCTCCGCCGGTGCCTGCCCGCGCTGGAATGGGCCGACGAGGTCTTCGTCGTCGACAGCCGGAGCACCGATGACACGGTCGCCGTGGCCGAATCACTCGGCGCGACGGTCGAGCAGTTCGAGTTCAACGGGAGCTACCCCAAGAAGAAGAACTGGGCGCTCGACACCCTGCCCTTCCGCAACGAGTGGGTCCTGATCGTCGACGCCGACGAGGTGGTCGTCCCCGGGCTGGCCGAGGAGATCGCGCGGCGGACCGCGGCGGACGAGGCCGACGGGTTTTACCTGAACATGAAGTATTACTTCCTCGGCCGGCGGATCAAGCACTGCGGGTACGCCGAGGCGTGGAACCTCCGCCTGTTCAAGCACCGGCTCGGCCGCTACGAGAAGATGCCGGTTTCGCCCGGCGTGAAGACCGGCGACAACGAGGCGCACGAGCACGTCGAGCTTGAGGGCCGCGTCTTGCGGCTCGAACACGAGCTGGACCACCACGCCTACCCGACGATCGCCGCCTGGGTCGAGAAGCACAACCGGTACGCGGTCTGGGAGGCCGAGATGTACGAGCGGTTCCTCCGCGAGCCGGTCCCCGCGACGATCGGGCCGGGCAAGCGGTTCAAGCGCCGGCTCAAGAAGGTCTACCTGCGACTCCCCTTGCGCC
>DASZMJ010000496.1:0-4194 GCA_035551935.1 Isosphaeraceae bacterium | reverse complement strand
GGCCACGCCCTTGCAGGGCGTGCCACCCACCGCGGACCACGTTCGCGTGGACGGGCCCACGACGACTTGCCAGGATCACGGCTGTGTCGGCTTGCCGGCCGAGGTGCGCGAGAGGCGCGGGTCGGCGGGGGCCTTGGGACGGGTCGGGCTGGTGGTCGCGACGGTGGCCGTCGCGGCGGCCTGGCGGTCGAGTCGGGTCAGGGCGGCACGAGGGGCGGTGAGCTGGGGCTGGAGGGCGAGGGCCTGCCGGAACTCGGCCCGGGCCTCGGCATCCTTGCCCACCGAGGCCAGGGCGATGCCGAGGTTGTGGTGGGCCCAGGCGGGGCCGCCGGCCTTGGTCAGGAGGGTCAACGCCTCGCTCGTCTTGCCGCCATAGGCGAGGGTCATGCCGAGGTTCGTCAAGACCATCGGGTTCTCGCCGTCGAGCTTGTACGCGGTCCGGAGGGCACGCTCCGAGTCGTCCCAGCGGCGCTGGAGGTAGTAGCTGTAGCCGACGTCGTTCCAGAGCTTCGCGTCGCCCGACCGCAGCTTCAAGGCGGCCCGGTAATGCGCCTCGGCCTGCTCGAAGCGGCCGAGGTGGTCGAGCGCCACGGCCATCCGGCGGTGGGCCAGCGCCTTCATGTCGTGCGGGATCCGCGGCCCGCCGTGCGGCCGCTCGGGGCCGTTGATGGCGTCGATCGCCTGCTGATACTCGGCGACGGCGGCCTCGTACTCCTCGCGACTCTCGAGCGCCTTGCCCAGGTCGAGATGGACGTTGACCGCCTGGCCCGGCTCCGCCTTCGATCGGAGCAAGCCGGTCCGCTGGACCGCCGGGTCGGGCTTATTCATGATCGAGGGCACCGATCCCGGCCTGGCCGACTCCGGCGGCGCCATCCCCTTCGGCAACGCCCGACAACCCGACAGCCCCGCCCATCCCAGGCAGGCCGCCGCCAAGGCCCCGCGCAGCTTCCGGCTCGGTCGCATCGTCAAGACCCTCCTAGGATTTCGGAATGCGGAATTCAAATTGCGGAATTTGAGATCATTCCATTCGCAATCCGCATTCCGCATTCCGAAATCCGCTATCCGTTCACCTGTTGCCGCTGAGGCTCGACGCCGACGGGTTCGGGGTCAACTGGAACGAGCGTCCGGCGGTCGTGTCGCGGAAGATCATGTTTTCATAAATGCCGAAGTTCGGGTACGGCGTGACGGCGATGTCGTCGCCGATGAGGCCGAAGTAGGGCGAGGGGCCGACGACGATCCGGCCGGGCTCGATCGGCTGGCGGGCCCCGGTCATCAGGGCGACGACGGCGTCGCGGCGCGACTCGGCGAGGCCGGGGCGGTCGGGGGTCCACTCGACGACCATCGGGCCGGGCCAGCAGCCGAGCCGGGCGGTCATGAGGCTCAGCCGCTGGGCGCCGATCGGCGACAGGGCGGCCGAGCCGTCCATGAAGTCGGAGCGGTAGAGCGTGAACTGGTGCGCCGCGGCGCCGGCGCGCATGGTGGCGAAGATCTCGGCGTTGTAGGCCCCGACCGGCGGCCGGGCGAACTGGCCGGGGTAGCCGATGAAGCGGTCGTGGAGCGTGAAGGCGACGTGCCGCACCGCGCCCCGGATCGGCCCCGGCCCCCTCGGCTCGCACGCCGACGGCCCGACGACCGTGACCCGCGTCCGCGGCGGCAACGGCCGCGCCCGGCCCTGTCCCGGCGCCTGCGCCCGGGCCGTCGCCGGCACGAGGGCCGTCGCCGACGCCAGGGCCAGCACCCAGTCTCGTCCTCGTCCGATGCCCATCGTCCTCACCCCTCTTGGTCACGGAACGGGCACGCCCGGCGTGCCTTGGCCTTGGGACCGATCAGTCGGCGTAGCCGTGCGGGCCGACGAGCCAGTGCTTGTCGCTGTGGACGTGCTTCATGATCTCGAGCGGGTCGAGGTAGTTGAGCGTGCTCCGGTGCGGGTGGCCGGTGCGGCCCTCGAGCCGGCCGAGGAAGTAGAACTCCCAGTCGTTGGGCTCGAGGACGAGGTCGCCGGGGGCCGGCGGCGTGGCCTTGGCCTCCATCGGCTGCACGAGCACCGGCTCGACGAGGACGACCAGCTCGGTCTCGGTCACGTTGTACGAGTTGTTGCTGAAGATCGGGCCGACGATCGGCAGGTCGCCGAGGATCGGGATGCGGGTCGTCTGGCCGTTGGTCGTGGTCTGGAGCAGGCCGCCGATGGCGAGCGTCTGGCCCTCGCGCAGCTCGACGACCGTGCGGGCGCTGCGCTGGTTGATCGCGGGCACCGGGCCGCCGTTGACGGTCGTGCCGCTGGCGAAGTTCAGCTCGCTGAAGACCGGCTCGACGTCGAGGCGGATGACGTCGTTGGCGAGGATGTGCGGGACGAATTCGAGGATCGCGCCGAAGTCCTTGAACTGGATCGTGACGACCGCCGTGCCGCCGGGGATCGACGAGCTCTGCGGCACGGGGTACGGGAACTGGCCGCCCGCGAGGAACCGCGCCGGCTGGCCATCGAGGGTCAGCAGGTTGGGCTCGGCGAGCACCTTGGCGATGTTGTTCTGCCGCAAGGCGTTGATGAACAGCGAGAACTTGCCCGTGTCGAAGACGCCGAAGAGGGTCGACGCGCCGGGGTTGATGCCGCCGATGGCGGTGCCGAGGCCGCCGATGGCGTTGACGTAGACGTTGCCGTTGGTGACTCGGGTGAAGTTGATGCCGAACTGGCGGACCGCGGCGCGGTCGAGCTCGGCGATCTTGACCTTGAGCAGGACCTGCCTCGGGCCGGGGACGTGGACGCGGTTGATGATCGTCAAGCCCGGCTGCGCGACGCCCGGCGTGGCCAGGCCGCCGAGGGCCCCGCTGCTGCCGAGCCCGCCGCCCCCGGCGAAGCCGCCGGTCCCGGCACCACCCCCCCCGGCGATGATCGTCGGCGCCGTGGCCCCGGCCCCCACACCCCCCGCGCCGCCGAAGCCGAGCGAGCCGGCGAGGCTGCCGACGGCCGCCTGGCCGCTGACCCGCATCTCGGCCTGGACGAGCTGCAAGACGTCGGCCATCGTCTTCGTGTCGGGCACCTGCCCCTCCATGATCAGCTGCATGCCGACCTGGCGGACATGGACCTCGGCGCCCGGGAACGACTGGCCGATCCGCCGGCTGATGTCGGCGGTGTCGAGCATCACGCGGATCAAGTAAGCCGTCGGCCGGTCCTGGTCGTCGATGAGGGTCAGGGTCGTCGTGCCGAAGCTCTTGCCGTACATCTTCAAGAGGCGGGCCCGGTTGGGGTTCTCGGCGGCGTTCTCGGCGTTGATGACGGTAACGTCGGCGACGTTGAAGTCGCCGAGGAAGACCTGGCGGATCGGGTATTCGTGGCGGATGCGGAGGACCTTCTCGCGCTTGAGGATCAAGGGGATCTCCCCCTTGAAGGTCACCTCGGTCAGGGGGCCGATGAACGGGTCGATCGGCTCGCCCGGCAGGGGAGGGCCCCCGGCGGGGACGGGCAACGGCGGTGGGAGGTCCTGAGGCGCCCGACCCGGCGCGACGCGGCCGGGGTCCGGGATCGGCACGTCCGGCGGCGGGAAGACGCGCGGGGCCGGCCCCTGCGGACCCTGGCGGAAGGCGAGGGGGCGCGCGGCGGGGAGGGGAGGAAGGTCATCGACCGGCGCGGCCACGGCGGCCGGGCGCGGCCTGGGCTTCTTCGGGCCCTCGGCGGCCGTGGCCGCCCCGGCCCCGATCATCGCGAGCAGGGCGACGCCGCGGCATCCTCGCCGCCAGAGGCCGGCGTCGCGCCACCCGTCTTTCGATTGGAACCGTGCTCGAGTCACGACTTGCGTCCCTCGACGTGTCCCCGCGGACCGGCTCCGGCCCGTCCGCGGCCTAACGATCCTGCCGGTTTTGGGGCTTTTGCCTCTTCTGTGGCTTATTTCGGCAGGACCCCCGCCCCAACTCCATCACGAACCCAGGAAACCTCCGTGAACTCAGGGACCCTCGAACCTGTACCCCTCCAAGCCCGTGGCGACCGTCGCGGCCTTCTCTTCACGAACCCGACGCGCCCGCGAGTGCGACCACACCTCCCCGACCGGGGGGGCTTCACCCGCGATGGGTATGGCCCTCGCTCGCGCGTCGGGTTCCGAAGAGGGGCGTCGCTCCGGCCTGCTGGGGTGCGACGGCCGCCCCGCGCGTCGGGTGGCACGCCCTGCCAGGGCGTGGTCGGCCCGGGGGCCACGCCCTTCGAGG
>DASZMJ010000495.1:0-2257 GCA_035551935.1 Isosphaeraceae bacterium | reverse complement strand
GTCCGCAGCGCGTACGACCCGGGCCGGGCGCACCTCGGCCCGGTCGGCGGGCTCCGCGTCCTTTCCCCCGGCGAGCCCGCGACCGACCCCTACAAGGCCACGCCCGACGAGCTGTACGCGCGCGGCAAGGGGCTGTTCGAGGCCGGCAAGCTCGCCGAGGCCGCCGGCCCGCTCGGAGAGCTGTTCGACGCCTACACCCTCCGCGACGACGTCGCGAAGGACGCCGCCCGGATGCTCCTGCTGGCGAGCATCAAGGAGTACAACGCCCGCAAGGTCGTCCAGTACTTCGAGGTCGTCAAGGAGAAGGCCCCCGAGCTGGTCATCACGTTCGACGACCTGCTCGTGATCGGCCGCGCCTACCGCGACATCGACGAGTTCGAGCGCGCTTATCTCGTCTGGCGCGGGGTCGCCGAGGCGAGCTACCTGGAAGACGCCCGCGTCGGCGAGGTCTTGCGCCAGCGCGGCAAGACGCTCGAAGGGATCGCCTACCTGCTCGACCTCTGGCGCGAGTACCCCGACAGCGCCTCGATCGAGAGCGACTTCTTCGCCCTCTCTCAGGTGCTCGCCCGCCAGGCCGCGCAGGCGGTCAACGAGCCGGCCCTGCGCCGCGAGCTGGCCGACGCCGGGGTCACCCGGTCGATGCTCCTCTTGCAGTCGATCCGGCTCACCCAGGCGTTTTTGGCACTCTCGCCGAAGAACCCACTCGCCGACGAGGCGAGCCTGGCGCTCGTGGGCGACTTCCTGGAGCTGGAAGACTTCGCCGCCGTCGTCAAGCTCTCGGCCCGGTTCGCGAAGCTCTACCCGAAGAGCACGTTTCTCGACAGCTTCCAGTACAGCGAGGCCCTGGGCGAGTTCCACCTGGGCCATTACGACCGCGCCGTCGAGGTCGCCGAGGCGATCGCCGCGGCGACGTACAGGGACGCCGCCGGGGCCGACCAGCCGAGCCCGAACAAGTGGCAGGCCTTGTACATCCTCGGCCAGATCTACGACGCCCGCCGCCAGCCCGGCAAGGCGGTCGGCTATTACCGGCAGGTCGCCGAGCGGTTCACCGACGCCGCCGACGCCGTCACGTCGTACACCCGCAAGGGCCTGAAGATCCCCGAGGTCACCGTGATCCTGCCCCCGTCCCGCCCCGCGGTCGCGCAGGCCGGCGCGGCGGGCGACGCCGCGGTCGTCCGCGCCGTCGGGCTCGCCCCGCGGCGACCCGCCGGCAGGGCCCGCGCCGGCGCCCCCCCCGACGAGCTGACGATGGAGTACCGCAACCTCAGCGAGGCCGACGTCAAGGTCTACCCGGTCGACCTGATGCGGCTCTACCTCACCCGCCGCAACCTCGACGCGATCGCCGGGATCGACCTCGCCGGGATCACCCCGGTGGTCGAGACGACGCTGAAGCTCGGCAAGGGGGACGACTTCGCCGACAAGCTCCGGACGATCGACCTCGACCTCAAGAAGGAAGGGGCCTACCTGGTGATGGTCCGGGGCGAGAACCTGTACGCGTCGGGGATCGTGCTCGTCACCCCGCTGGAGCTTGAGGTGCTCGAAGAGGCCGCCGGCCGGGTGCGGGTGACGGTCCGCGACGCCGCGACGGGGGACTTCGTGCCCAAGGTCCAGGTCAAGGTGATCGGCAGCGACAACGCCGACTTCGTCTCGGGCGAGACCGACCTCCGCGGCGTCTTCCTCGCCGAGGGGGTCAAGGGCGAGGCCGCCGCCGTCGCCCGCAAGGGGGCCGCGCAGTACGCCTTCTACCGCGGGACGACCCGACTCGGCACGCCGCCCGCCACCGCCGAGGCGGAGAAGATGCCTGCCCCGGCCGACGCCACCAACACGATCAACAATCAGTCGACTCTTGAGGATAACCTGCGGGGCCTCAACACCTCGAACCAGTTGCGCAACATCGACCGCCTCGAAAAGCGCTACCAGCCCCCCGCCCAGGCCTCCCCCAGTCAAGGCGGCGCCGCGGCGGGCGGGTTCCGCTGATCGGGATCGACCCGCGCCGGGCGGCCATTCTCCGCTTCCAGCGAGGAGACCGGAGACGGGAGACAGGAGATGAGGGAAAAGAAGGGGTCGCGGCGTTCCGCGCCGGCACGGCGTCGTAGAGCGGCTGAAAGAAGGGGTCGACTTGCCCTTGACCCGCCGCACCCGCTCCAGCGCGCACACCCGCTTTACCCCGGGCCGGTCGAGATCTCTCGTCAACCGCGTGGTGGTCCGGATTCGGCGCGTCTCGACCCGGCCGTATCCCTTGCCGTATCGCTCGGCC
>DASZMJ010000494.1:0-4431 GCA_035551935.1 Isosphaeraceae bacterium | reverse complement strand
CGGGTTCGAGCGAGGCGGTGATCCAGGTCTGCTCGATTCATCGGATGCTCAGGCTCTTGAAGCCGGATGATTCCAAGAAGCGGCCACCCTTCAAATACAGGGAATCACCGCAGACAATTCCCGGATAGCCTCTCAGTGCTCGTGATCCGTTCCAATTCTAGGCGCCGGCCGGCGCCGGCGCAAGTACCTCCCGAGGTTCGGCCCGACGATTCGCCGCTCGGCGCCCTGCAAACCCTCCTGAATCTCCGGCCCGGCAGCCCGCATGCCCTGGCGGCCCGCCAAACCCTCCGGCGCGCGGGCCTCTCCGTCGTCATCCTACGGCCGATGAGCCCGCCCGAGGGAGCCCAGCCCTCGGTCGTCTCCTGGTTCACGTCCTTCGTCGAGGCCCGCGACCGCGGCGACCACGCCCTGGCGACCGCGTGCCTGCGCCGCCTCGACGGGCTCGGAATCCGGGTCGCGCCAATCGCCTCGAAGGCCGCGGCGCGGCGGGAGGGCCGGCGATGACCGCCAGCGCCGGCCGCAACGGCGTCGCCCACCCGCCGGCCGTCGGCCTGCCCGACGCCGAGGCCGCCAGGCTGGTCGCCGGCGCGATCCGAGGCGCGGCGTCGTCCGAGGCGCCGCGCCTGCTCTCGGGCAGTCCGGAATGGCTCGATCTCTACCGATACGTCGAGGGGGCCGGAGACGACCTCCGGGGACGGGCCGAGCGGGCCGACCGACACTTGAAGGGCCTGTCGACCCGGGCGCAGTCGCGCGACTGCGCCGAGGCGATGGCACGGGCGCTCGCCGACGCCCGGGTCGCCCCGGACGACGGCCCGGCGCCGATGCCGACGGCCACCCTGGCGGACGTCCGGACCTCGCTCTCGGCGACGCGCTGGCTCTGGGAGCGATGGATCGCCGAGGCCCAACTCACGGCCCTGGCCGCGCCGCCCGGCACGGGCAAGACCCGGCTCGCCTTCGACCTGGCGCGCCGCTTCTGGCTGGGCCACGAGCTGCCCGGCGGGGCGACGAACCCCCTGCCGCCCGGGACCAAGACGCTGTGGGTGCCGGCGGACCGGAACTATGCCGAGCTCCTCGCCGCCGCGGAACCCTTCGGCCTGCCGCCCGAGGCGATCCTGCTCAACGCCGCGCCCGACGACCCCTTCGGCGGCCTGGACCTCGACGACCCGGCCAACGTCGCCGGCCTGGCGGCGCGGGCCGCGGACCACAAGCCGGCGCTGATTATCATCGACACCATCGGCATGTGCACGCGGCGCAACCTGACGCGGCCGGAGGAGGCCTTCGAGTTCTTCGGGCCGCTGCTGGAGATGGCCCTGGCCCAGAAGGTCGCCATCCTGGCCCTGACCCACATGAACCTCGGGGGCGAGGCGCTGGGCCGCAGGATCATCGAGAAGGCACGGTCGGTCATCTATATGTCGCAGCCCGACCCGGAGATTCAGCCGAACCGGCGCCGGCTCTGGGTCGCCAAGAGCAACGTCATCAAGCCCGCCGCGCTCGGCGTCACGATGGGCGACGACGGCAATGACTACGACGACAAGCCGCCCACCGAGCCGCAGCCGGAACGGCGCGCGGCCGGGCGGCCGGCGATCAAGAGCGTCGAGCAGGCCGAGTGGCTCATCGACCAGCTCAAGGGCGGCCCGGTGGCCGTCGGATGCCTGATCGAGGTCGCGCGCACCGACGGCCACCTCAAGTCGCCGTCGGCCAAGGACCCGAAGCCATCGATCTCGCCGCTATACGCGGCGCGCGACCGGATCCCCAAGATTCGACCCGGGACGACGGTCCACGAGTTCGTCGCGCCGGGCGGCCAGGGCGACAAGGACGTGAAGCATTGGGAGTTGGTCGAGGCTGGGGACGATGATGCGGCAGCATTCGGCGATTTCGAATAACGCAACTTCAATTCCTAGAACAGCTTCAGGATTTCAGGAATGCCGAGGAATACGGGGATCCTGGGATTCCTGAAATCCTGAAATCGCCCAGGCCTCGCGGCCCGTTTCAGGATTTCAAGAAGTCCGTGGGGCACGGGGTTTCGGGACTTCCTGAAGCCCTGAAACGGGGGAGCAACGCCGATGTCCGAGCGGACCGATTTCGCCGCCGTCGCCGCCGCGGCCGACCTCCCGGCGCTGATGCGGGCCGAAGGTATCGAGGTCCGCCACGGGCGGGCATTCTGCCCGTTCCATGAGAACACGCGGACCCCGGCGATGTCGATCTACCACGACGGCCAGCGGTGGCGGTTCAAGTGCCACGGCTGCGGCGCAAAGGGCGACGCCGTGTCCTGGCGGGCGATGCGCGATGACTCCACGCCCGCGACGGCGGCGAGCAAGCTCGACCCCGGCAAGGGCACCGGACGGTCGCCGCGGACGGCGCGAACGGCGCGCGCCGCGTCCCCTACGCCAGCAGCCTCGGCGCCCCTGGCCGGCGCCCGGCCGACGTCGCGGGCCGCCTGGAAGCACCCGCAATGGCAGGCCGCGTGCGACGGCCTGGTCCTGCGCGCCGAGTCGGAACTGTGGGCGCCGGGCGGCCAGCGGGCACGGGACTGGCTGCGCGCCCGGGGCCTCGAGGACCACACGATCCGCCGGTTCCGGCTCGGTTTCTTCCCGGCCGAGTGCCGGTCCGAGCCGCTCGACGCCCTGGCCGACGCGTCGGGGCCGCGGCCGATCCGGGCCGCGCGCGGTATCTGCTTCCCCTGGGTCCGGCCCGGCTCCTGGTACGCGAGCGAGCCCGACCGGGACGATCCGGCGGCCGACCCCGGCCCCCGCTGGGTCGGCGCCAATGTGCGCCGGCTCATGACCAATGTCGCGGCGCCGATCCCGAAGGGCATCGGCAAGTGCCGGGCCTTCGACGGCTCGGCGCGCGGCCACGCCTACCCGTGGACCGACGTCATGCCCGGCGTCGAAGCCCTGCTCGTCGAGGGCGAGCCCGACGCCCTGCTCGCCTTCCAGGCGGTCGGCCACGTCGTCAACCCGATGACGCTCGGCGGCGCCTCCCAGGCCCCCGCGCCCGAGGCGGCGGCGGCGCTGGCCGCGTGCCCGGCCTGGCTGGTCGCGACGGACCACGACGGGCCGGGCGACGACGCCGCGCGCAGGCTCGCCGCGCTGGCCCCGCACAAGGCCCACCGGGTGTGGCTCCCCGAGGGCAAGGACCTGACGGATTTCGTCGTGGCGGGCGGCGACGCGCCGGCGTGGCTGCGCGGCGAGTTCCGGCGCCTCGGCTTGCCCTGGCCGTTCCGAGAGGAGGCTTGTCCTTGACCGGCCCACGACACAAACGATCGGCCCTACCGATCGCCCTCCGCGCCAAACTTGGCGCGACTGCCCGCGAGTGGAATCACGCCGTCGAGCGGCTACGCCAGGCCGAGCACGCCGGCCCATCGAAGCAACCCCTGCCGGCGCGAAGGCCGGCATCGCCATCCCCCTCGAACTCGGAGCCAGCAATGAACCCGCATCCGTTGATGACCCAATTGCCGTCCGTCGGCCAGACGGTGACGCTCTGGACGGCCGCCCCGGGAGACTCGTACCCGCTCGCCGCCGAGGCGACGGTGCTGCGGGTCCGGGCCGGCGGCCGGCTGGACCTGCAGGTCCGGACCATCGGCGGCGCCGTGGAGATCGCCGACGTGCCATTCACCGCCATCCCGCGGGCCCGCCACTGGAGCCGGTCGGTGGCCGCCGCCACGTCCGCCGAGGCGGCGACCGACGCCGCGGACCGCGAGTGGGCGCGGCGCAGGAATAACCCGTGCGGCCCCCGCCGCCCCCTGTGATCATCCCGCGCGCCGGCCGCGGCGAGTGGCCCGGCCGGCGCGATCACCCTGCACCATGGAGACGCGACATGTCGAATCGAATGGCCCGGCGCGCCGAGCGGGCGACGGCCGGGCCGGCAATCTCGGCCCCGACGGCGGCAGCCCCGGCGTCCGGACGAAGGCAGGCCGAGGCCTTGCTGGCCGAGGCGGCTCGCGCGGTCCGCGAGGCGGACTTCGCCGGGGCGATCGCCATCTGCGAACGTGCCGCCGGGTCGGATCCGCGGCTCGCGATCTTGCGGGGCCGGGCGCTCGATGGCCTTGGCCGGCACGACGAGGCCATCGAGCTGTACCGCGCCGCCGTCGCCGCGATGCCCTTCGAATTCCCGATGGCCGATGCCCTCGCCTGCGCCCTGCTGGCGAGGGGGGCCTACGCCGAGGGTTGGCGCCGCTATCGGATGGCCCTCCGGCTGCTCTGGCACTCGTCGGGATACCGCCGGCCGCCGGCCCGCGAATGGGATGGCCGGGACGTCGGCGACGGCGGGCTGTTGTTGCTCGGGGACCAGGGCCTCGGTGATCAGCTCATGTTCGCTCGATTCATCGGGCCGGCCGCCGCCGCCGCCGGGGGACGGGTCGTCGTCCACGTCGCCGACCGGCTCGCCCCGCTGCTCGCGCGGTCGGTCGGGTCGACGGGCGGGTCGACGGTC
>DASZMJ010000493.1:0-2763 GCA_035551935.1 Isosphaeraceae bacterium | reverse complement strand
AGCTTGCCGTTCTCGAACTCGATCGCCTCGAAGAGGGCGCCGCCGAGGCCCATGATGAGGCAGCCCTCGACCTGAGCCCTGAGGCCGTCGGGGTTGACGATCGCGCCGCAGTCCATGGCGGCCACGGCGCGAGTCACCTGGACCTTGCCGGTGTCGCGGTCGACGGCGACCTCGGCGCAGGTGGCGATGTATCCGCCCTTTTCCGTCCCCACCGCGAGGCCGAAACCGCGTCCCTCGGGCGGCTTCGCGCCCCAGCCGAAGGCTTTGGCGGCGGCCTCCAGGACGGCGCGGAGGCGGGCGTCCTTGAGGTTCTTCAGGCGGAAGGCGAGCGGGTCGAGCCCGAGGGCGTGGGCCAGCTCGTCCATGTGCGTCTCGCGGGCGAAGTGGTTGGCCGTCGAGGCCAGCGCGCGGTACGAGCCGCCGCGGAGCGGGGAGGCCGCGGGGTGGTACTCGGCCTGCGGGTTGGGGACGTCGTAATACGTGCCGACTCCCGAGTTGCCGGAGCCGAGGTTCAGGTGCTTCCAGGCGACGAGCGAGCCGTCCTTGCGGGCGGCGGCGGAGACGTCGATCACACCTGCGGGGCGGGCGTAGGCCCAGGTGAACTCCTCTTCACGAGTCCAGACGAGCTTGACCGGACGGCCCGCGGCCTTCGCGAGCCGTGCGGCCTCAATCGCGGCCTCGCCGGTGTGCTTGCCGCCGTAGCCGGCGCCGGTGTCGGGGACGATGACGCGGACGCGGTCCTCGGGGATCTTGAACGCGCCGGCCAGCTCGGAGCGGACGCCGAAGGGGCGCTGGGTGCCGGTCCAGGCGGTGAGCTTGTCGCCGTCCCACCGGGCCACGGCCGCTCGCGTCTCCATCGGGACGTGCGCGATGTAGGGGACGGTGTAGGTCGCCTCGAGGCGGACGTCGGCCGACTTCAGCGCGTCCTCGACCGAGCCGCCCCGGCGCGGGGCACCGCCGGGCGTGGAGTCGCGGCGGGTCTGGCGGATGTGTTCGTGCAGGTTCTTGCTCGAGACCTCCGCGGGCGGGACGTTCCACTCGGCCTTGAGGGCCTTGAGTGCGCGCACGGCCTCGGGTTCGCTCGGCGCGGCGACGCCGATGAAGTCGCCGTCGTGGACGACGACGACATGGGGCATGGACTCGGCCGCCTTCGCGTCGAGCGAGACGAGCTTCGCGCCGAAGGCGGGCGGGCGGAAGACCTTGCCGTGCCACATGCCGGGGAGCTTCACGTCCGAGGCGTACTTGTGCCGGCCGGTGACGAGGTCGCGGCCGTTCGGCTTGGAGGCATCGTGCCCGGCGATGGTCCAGCTCGCCGCCGGGGTCGTGGGAGGTTCGCTTGCGACAACCTTCGTGATCTTCTGCCCCTTCGTGAGCGCGCCGAAGGCGATCGACTCGTTCGAGTCCTTGCGGCGGACTTTCCCCTCCGCAACCTCCAACGTGACTCGATCGACCTTCCACGACTCGGCCGCGAGGTCGATCAACTGCTCGCGGGCCGCGGCGGCGACGCGGTGGAGCTGCCGACCCATCTGGGGCGTCGTCCGGCTGCCGAAGGTGCCCATGTCGTAGGGCGTGAGGGCCGTGTCGGCCATGACCATTTTGACCGACGCGAGCGGGACGCGCAGCTCCTCGGCGACGGCCTGGGAGAGCGAGGTCCGGATGTTCTGGCCGACCTCGGCCTTGCCGGTGTACGCGGTGATCGCGCCGTCCTCGCCGATGTGGATCCAGGCGCCGATCTCCTGGGGCGTGCCGCGTCCGGCCCCCTGACGGCGGTTGCCGCCGGCCTCCTGGGCGTCGGCGTCGTCGATCAGATGGAGGACGATCAGGCCGGCGCCGAGGACCATGAGGAAGTCGCGGCGATCGAGCTCGAAATGGTAGGCGGGTCCTTCGCGGAGCTCGAATCGCTCGGGCTCGATGACGAGGGGCTCGTCGCGTTGCGTGGTGTTCATCGCGCGGCCTCCTTCATCGACCTCGACGCCGAGTGGATCGCGGCGACGACCCGGGGATGGGTGCCGCACCGGCAGACGTTGCCTTCCATCGCGACGAGGATTTGCACGGTCGAGGGGCGTGGGTTCTCCTTGAGGAGCGAGACCCCCTGCATGATCATCCCGCAGGTGCAGAAGCCGCACTGGAGGGCCTGGTGGTCGAGGAACGCGGCTTGCAGCGGGTGGAGCTTGCCGTCGCGTTCCAGGCCTTCGATCGTGGTGATGTCGACCCCGGCGGCCTCGCCGACGGTGGTGATGCACGCGCGGACGGCCTTGCCGTCGAGCATGACCGTGCAGGCGCCGCAGCGGCCCTCGCCGCAGCCGTACTTGGCGCCGGTGAGGTCGAGATCGTCGCGGAGGACGCCGAGGAGCATGCGGTCGGCGTCGGCGTCGACCGGGACTTTGCCGCCGTTGATCCGGAGTTCCTTGATGGTCGCCATCGGGGATGTCTCCTCGGGTCAGAGCCGGGGCGCCGCGGGCTTGATCGGAGCTTCGAACGCGTTGGCGCCCTTGACCTTCACCTTGCGCTTGTAGACCTTGTCGCCGCAGGTCGCGTAGACGATGTCGAAGCCCTCCCCGCCGAAGGCGAGGTTGGCGACCTTGCCGTTGGGCGTCGGGATGATGCAATTGACGCGGCCGGCCTGGTCGCAGACCTGCAGGCCCATCCGGGTCGTGACCCAGAGCCGGCCGTCGCGGTCGCACCTCATGCCGTCGGCGCCGGCGTCGTCGGCCGAGTCGGGGACGTGGAGGCGATAATACTTCTGCTTGTCATTCAGGGACC
>DASZMJ010000492.1:0-12932 GCA_035551935.1 Isosphaeraceae bacterium | reverse complement strand
AAGATTGTATTCAAAGAGGACATCTTCCAATACATACGCTATGTCCCCACTCCGGCGGATTGGGATGAGGAGAAGGCTCGGCAGGTGCTCTACCAGCTCCAAGACCCCTCGGCAGGAGTCCTCCCGTGGCTCTCGAGACAGAAGTAATCGAGTCGGCTCGTGCCTTCTCGCAGGTCATCCACGAAGTCGCGGCGGAGCGCGGGTGGACGCCGGACTCCTACAGGGTCCACATGTCTGTTAACCGCGATTGGTATATCTTAAATGCTCTCGTAGTTAATTATCGAGAATCTTTTACTAATCAACAACAACAAGACATATATGATGATATCTATGATAAGCTAGAGCCCCGGCTAGGTCACGTCCCGCGGCCTTTCAATTCGTTCGGCCTCGTCATCCGAGGGCGCGAGTCCCGCGGGGACCTCGATTCGATGCCCCTCGGCCCCGAGGACGAGATCATCGACGACACGCTTCTCAACCCATCCCCCGCGAGCAACCCGCCGGCCGCGACACCGTCGAAGTGAGCTTCTCATGGACTACACGATCGTCATCGGCCTCGAGGTCCACGTCCAGCTCTTGACCGAGAGCAAGATGTTCTCGGCCTGCGGCACGGAGTTCGGCCTGCCGCCGAACACGCAGACGGACCCGGTCTCGCTCGGGCTGCCGGGGACGCTCCCGGTGATGAACGGGAAGGCGTTCGAGCTGGCCCTGAAGACGGCCGTGGCGCTTGACGCGCAAGTGGCGCCGTTCACGAAGTGGGACCGCAAGAACTACTACTACCCCGACCTGCCCAAGAATTATCAGATCAGCCAGTATGATCTACCGTTCTCGACCGGGGGCTGGCTCGAGGTGCCGGTCCACAAGGCCGGGGGCGGCGGGAAGTGCCGGCTGGTGCGGGTGCACCTGGAGGAGGACACCGGCAAGCTGATGCACGGCGCCGGCGGCGACTCGGAGGTCGACCTCAACCGCGCCGGCATCCCGCTGCTCGAGATCGTCACCGAGCCCGACCTCCGCAGCGCCGCCGACGCCAAGGCGTGCCTGGAGGAGCTGCGGCTGACCCTGCGCTACCTCGGCGTCTCCGACTGCGAGATGCAGGAGGGGAGCCTCCGCTGCGACGCCAACGTCAACCTCCACATCGAGAAGGACGGCGAGACGGTCGCCACGCCGATCGTCGAGATCAAGAACCTGAACAGCTTCCGATCCGTCGAGAAGGCGATCATCCACGAGGCCGAGCGGCAGTACGCCAAGTGGCTCAAGGACGGCCTGACGATCAAGGACGCGCCGAAGACCACGCGCGGCTGGGACGACGCCGAGGAGGTCACGAAGCCGCAGCGCGAGAAGGAGACGGCGGCCGACTACCGCTACTTCCCCGAGCCCGACCTCGTCCCCGTCGTCGTCGACGAGGCGTGGCACGCCCGCGTCCGCGCCTCGATCGGCGAGCTGCCGGCCCCGAGGCGGCGGCGGTTCGAGGAGGAATACGGCCTCCCGGCCTACGACGCCAACGTCCTCGTCGAGCAGGGGCAGGACGTCGCCGACTACTTCGACGCCGTCGCCAAGAGCACGGGCGAATACAAGCTGGCGAGCAACTGGATCCAGCAGGACGTGCTCCGGACGATCAAGGAGCGGAAGATCACGCTCGCCGAGTTCCCCGTCCCGCCCGAGGCGCTGGCCGACCTCATCAACCGCGTCCGGCGCCGCGAGCTGAACACGAATCAGGGGCGCGAGGTGCTGGCCAAGATGATCGAGTCGGGCGAGTCGGCCGAGGCGATCATCCAGGCCGGCGGCTACGGCCTCGTCGCCGACCCGTCGGCGATCGCCGCGGCGGTCGAGGCGGCCCTGGCGGCCAACCCGAAGGCCGTCGATGACCTCAAGGGGAGGAAGAAGAAGCCCGAGGCGGTCAAGGGCTTCCTCCGCGGCCAGGTCATGAAGCAGACCGGCGGCAAGGCCGACCCGGCCCTCGTCGGCGAGCTGCTCGACGCCAGGCTCGCCGAGCTCACCGCTTGAACCGGCACCCGAACCCGGAGGACCACCCGATGACGCCCATCGACCGCCGCCGCTTCCTCGGCACGACCGGCCTCGCCGCCGCGGGCCTCGCCCTCGCCGAGGCGAAGGCCGACGCCACGGCCGCGCCCCGTCTGCGCAAGGCGTTCATGCTCGGCGGCGACCTGAGGAAGGGCCAGCTCCGCGACCAGTTCCGGCGGCTCAAGGACGCCGGCTTCGAGGGGGTCGAGATCAACAGCCCCAACGACGTCGACCGCGACGAAGTCCTCCAGGCCCGCGACTCCACCGGCCTCGTCATCCACGGCGTCTGCGACTCGGCGCACTGGAAGGACACCTTCTCGGACCCCGACCCCAAGGTCGTCGCCCGCGGCGTCGAGGCCGCGAAGAAGGCCATCGCCGACTGCGCCGCGTACGGCGGCACGACGGTCCTGCTCGTCCCGGCCGTCGTCAATCGCCAGGTCAATCACCGCGACGCCTACGCCCGTTCGCAGGCCGCCATCAAGCAGCTCATCCCCGACGCCGAGCGGCACAAGGTCAAGCTCGCCATCGAGGAGGTCTGGAACAAGTTCCTCCTCACGCCGCCCGAGTTCGCCCGCTACATCGACGAGTTCCGGAGCCCCGCCGTCGGCGCCTACTTCGACGTGGGCAACGTCGTCGAGTACGGCTACCCCGAGCAGTGGATCAAGGAACTGGGCAAGCGGATCTTGAAGGTCCATATCAAGGAATACGCCAAGCCGAAGCGGTTCGACTACCTCCTCGGCGAAGGGAAGGAGATCGACTGGCCTGCCGTCCGCCGCGCCTTCGACGAGGTCGGCTATCACGGTTGGGTGACGGCCGAGGTCCCAGGCGGCGACCTCGACGCGCTCAAGGACGTCGTCCGCCGCATGGACCGCGTCCTTGGGCTCGGCTGATCCGAGGGGCTGGCCACCTCGTATCCCGGACGTCGGCATAT
The DNA here is from genome assembly GCA_035551935.1 of Isosphaeraceae bacterium. Lineage (GTDB taxonomy): Bacteria > Planctomycetota > Planctomycetia > Isosphaerales > Isosphaeraceae > DASZMJ01. Next base: position 9,982 of record DASZMJ010000492.1, on the reverse strand, counting down.
ATACGTCTGGAATCATATGACTGAATGAGTGCTGCATGACAGAGGTCCGAAGATGGGAGAGGCGACCTTTCCTCGTTGGCGTCGGGTCACGATCATCGTCGTGGCGATCGTCGCTGAGATCGCCATCCTGGCTGCCTGGTCCGTCTGGCCGCCGCGCGACTCCTACACCTGGCCAGTGGGAGACATGCCCGAGGATGCTCCCTATCATCGCCTCGCGGCCTGGTACGCCGGGAACCTCGGCCCGAGGACGCCCAGCACCTTCGCGACGGTCCTCTGGGCCGACCATCTCGCGATCGCGCTCGGCCTCCTCCTGGCCCTCGCGGCCCTAGTCGCCGAACTGTTCCGTCCCGGCTTCCTCGCCCGCGCCCGCGATCGGATGGGGGCCATCCTGCGGTCTCCGATCCGGTTCCGATCGATCCTCCGCCCCTTGAGGAACATCCGCCTCCGGGTCCGCACGTCCCTCGTCCTCGTGGCCCTCGTCGCCCTGATCCTGGGCTGGGAGATCGAGGCGAGGCGGGGGTGGCGGCTCTGGAATCGGTATCGGGTACGACTCGCGGAGGTCACCCGGTTTGAGAAGGATGCACGCGAGGGTCGGCCCGGCTCGCAGCAGCAGCTCGAGATGTGGGAGCGGGCCGTTCGCACCCGAGCCTGGGAAAGAGAGAAGAGCTATATAAACAACAGGTTGATGACCCAGGCTGATTACGAAGCGGCGCTCGCGGAGGCCCGGCGGGGCTACGCCCGGCGGGAGGCCGAGGTGAAACACTACGGCGATTTGATAAAAAAATACGAACATGCAATAGAGCATTACCGGGACCCGGTCGAGCCTGATCCGCCCCATCCCCAGCCTTGAGACGATCGCGTCGACTCGATCGCCCTTAAACGCCCGTCCCGGCCGGCGTCCGGCGAGCCCGAGACCCGCCAGCGGAGGACGGTGAGCGAGAGGGCTGGGAAGCGGTACTCAAACCTCGGTCCCGCGGCCGGGAACGTCGACCGCCGCGGGGCGATCCGATCGAGATCGGCGAAGCCGTTCGTCGCGTCCGGCTCGCCGGCCTGACGGGAGTCGGCCAGCGTCCAGACCTCCAGCTCCTGACCGTCGCGGCCGAAGGCCGAGAAGTCCAGTGGCCGGACGACCGGCTCGGGGCCGTCGTTGACGGCCAGGAGCACGACCGCGTCCCCTTCGGCGGCCAGCGTGGCGCTCAGGTCCGGGGCCGAGTCCGCCGGCAACGGCGAGTCGATTCGCAACGGCCGATCGCCCGCGCGCGTGGCATAGAGCCGCTGTGCGTGGTAGGTGGGCGTGACGTAGAGCCGGCGGTTGTCGGTCTGGATGCAGCCCGAGCAGAAGCTGTTGATGAGGTTCGATCGGTTGGCGATCGTCACCAGGTCGCAGTTCCGGTGCAGGAGGTTCTGGTATCGGGCACAGGCCAGGGCGTTCTCCAACGTCCAGAGCCGGGCCCGAGGAGGGCCCCAGTCGCCGCCCGTGGTGTTCCACTCGGTAACCGCGACCCGAATCGGCCGGCCGGGGGCGTTCTCGCGGATCATCCGGCGGATCGCCTCGAGGTCGGCGGCCGCCGCGGCGAGGTTGGCGATGTCGTAGTGGTGCGGGGCGACGAGGTCGAGCCACTCCCCCGAACCCCGCAGGACGCCCGGCGAGGGGTACGACGACAGGAGCCGGATCGTCGGGTCGGCCTGCTTCATCGCCCGGCAGAACTCGGGCAGGCGCGACTCGTAATCGGACCCCCCTTGCTCGTTGCCGACCTGCCAGTAGCGGATGCGATAGGGCTCGGGATGGCCGTTGCGGGCGCGGAGGGCGCCCATCGGCGTGTCGACGCCGCCGTTGAAGTACTGCACCTGGTCGGCCGCGTCGCGCGGCGACCGGCGGGTCGACCGCACGCAGATCAAGGGCTCGGCGCCGACGAGGCGGCAGAACCGGACGATCTCCTCCAGGCCCGGCCCGGTCGGTTGGAGGCCGCCCCAGGCGCGGAACGGCCGACGATGGTCGGGGTCGCCGACGGTGTCCCGCCACTCGAACTCGCCGCGCTCCGGGTCGTCGAGCGTGCTGCCGCCGAACCGGATGACCCCGGGCCGCATCGCCTTGACCGCCTCGATCACGTCGCTGCGCCAGCCGTCGACGGCGTCCTCGGGCATCAAGGCGGCGTTGTCGAGCCAGAGCGTCCCCGGGCCGTGGAAGTCGATTGTGATCGTCGCGCGGTCGTCATCGCCATTCGGGACGAGACGCGCGTGGTGCTTTCGCCAATCCTTGGTCGGCCGCAGCTCGGCCTCGGCGTAGACGGTGCCGTCGCGTTGCAATCGGGCTCGCACCGGGCCGTTCAGCCCGGCCTCCTTCAGATTGCACGAGAACTCGCAGGCGACCCCGCGCCGGAGAGCAATACCCCCTTGCGCGATGCCGACGGTACACGGCGACCGCCCCTCGGCGGCGACCCGATACGATGAGGAGCCGCTGACCTTGGTCGTCTCGTCTCGGCCGAAGCGAGCCCGGTTCGTGGCCCCGCACGGATACCAGGGGCGCTGGCGGTCGTCGGTCTCCTTGAGATAAACGACCTTGTAGGGAGTGAGCCCCTCGAAGCTGCCATCGCAGAGCGTGTCGGCCCACATCGACGGCACGAGGTCGCAGAGGTACTCGACGAACTGGCCGTACTGGCCTTGCTCGATCCGACCCGTCCGGAGGGGCTCGCGGGTCACGACGACCGTCGCCTTCGCCGGGTCGATCGGCTCGATCGCCAGGTCGTCGAACCAGGCCGTGCCCTTCCCTTTGCCGAAGCCGACCAGGAACGGCGCGACGCGGACGCGGCCGTCGCCCGGGGCGCGGAAGGTGAGCGCGACCTCGGTCCATTCCGTGTCGCCCCGTTGGCTCGGCCCCGCGGCGAGGATGCCCCTCCCCGCGGCATTCTGGACCTGATACGTCCCGCTGACGTTCGACCCCAACGGGTCGATACCTCTCGTCCTGACCCATCCCCGGAAGCGATACCAATGGCCCGGCGTCAGGGTGATCTCCTGCCCCAAAGCCGTGTCGGTCGGCTCGTCGGCCGAGACGCGGAGGGATTGCCGACCCTCGTGCGCCACCTTGTCATCTACCGCGACCTCGGCCCGGACGCCGTAGGTCACGACCTCCCAACCGGCCAGCGGTTCGCGCGCCTCGAACCCGGCGTTCGTGAGCGCCGGCGCGCGGCCCTCGTCGTCGAGCCCCGTGACGACCAGCGGCAAGAGGATCGCGAGCTGGAGGGTTCCCATCGGTGTCAACTCCGAGCAGGATCAACGGTCAGGAATGCGAACAACGCGATCATCCGGCGTCCCGCGCGGCTTCGCAAGGCTGCGGCGACTCAGACGGGCCGTTCCTTCGTGAGAAGGCGGAGGAGCGCGGGGTTCGGCGGGCTCGCCGCTACGAGCGTCCGTCGGAGCAGGTCGTCCACGAAGCTCGGATCGTGAAGGTATCGGGCCTCGACTCCGCCGGGTTGGCCCCGCCTGTGGAAGGTTACCATGGGATCCTCCTCGAAGTGCGCATCGCGAGTCGCCCGGGCGTCGAGGGCTTCGCGGAGCCCCGCGAAGTCGAACGTCCCGGCCGGTGCCACGGCCTGCTCCCTCGCCACGGCGTCCCGCTGTACGAGCCGCGCCGAGCCGTCCGCTTCGACCTCGAGATCCCAGCGGAAGAACAGGAAGATCCTGATCCGGTCCATTGGCCACTGGTTGGCCTCGAGGAACGCGATCCCGGCCGGGTGGTTCGCGGCCATGAAGACCCCGACGACGTGGTCGAAGACGAGGACATCACCCCAGAGGAAGAAGTTCCAGTCGTTCCGGTCCACGTAAGGGGCATCCTGCCAGACCGGGATCGCGGCCGCCGACTCCGACCGGAAGCGGTCGGTGAGGCCGTCGTCGAGGAGGCAGAGCCGCGACCCGAAGGTCAGTTCTTCCAGCACGAAGGTGGCGAGGAATCGGGAGAGCGAGTCGCAGACCAGCCGTTCCCGTGTCGACCGTTTGCCGGCCTCGTCCACGTGGTCGCAGCACCAGACCGGCGGGTCGTCCCCCTTGGGGAGGGTCCGGCAGCTCCAGACTCCCTGGTTCTCATGCAGGAAAATCAACTTGCCGTCGTCCGCCGTGGTCAGCTCGTCGAGCAAGAGCAGGTCGTCCTGATGCGACAGCACGGGCACGGCGAACGCCAAGGGCGTCCGGCCGTCCCGCCGCGGCCAGCGGCCGGCGAACCCGTAGAGCCGCCGCAGGGGCATCGGCAGGGGGCGACGGTCGAGCTCCTCGATCGGCTCGCCGAAGTCGTCCTGGCGCGGGCCGAGCCAGAACTCGAGGAACTCGCAGAGCGCGTCCATCCGGTCCCCGGCGGTCGTGGCCTCCAGCAGTCGCGGTCGGAATGAGCCCATCGCGGCACCTCACTTTCCAATATGTCCCCGGCCACTTTATCTCACCGCGTCTCGCGATGGAACGAAGGATTTCGGCCGCGGCGGCGGTTGCCTCGCCGGCCCGATTGCGGTAGGCTCCGGCCCAGCCCGGCGGATCACGACCGGGAAGGCTCGGCCCGAGGGGATGGAACCCGACCGATGCGAATCGCGAGGATGCGCGCCGGAGGCCGCTCGGGGCCGTGGATCGCCCTGCTCGCTCTCGGGCTCGCCGGGGCCGACACTCCGAAGGACGACCCGTTCGCCCGGTTCGACCTGCCCGACGCCTGGGAGGCCCGCTTCTGGGCCGACCCCGCCTCGCAACGGCTCCTGAAGCTCGACGCGAAGGACATCGCCGCCCTGGTCCCGGTCCAGGCCGGCCTCCGCTTCTGCCGCTGCCCAGCCTGCGGCGCCGACGAGGCCGGCGAGCCGCTGTCGGGGTCCCTCGCCGACCCCGACCGCCTCTCCTGCCGACGCTGCGGCGCGACCGTCCCCGTCGCCGGGGCCGCGCCAACGAAGCCGAAGGACGACGAAAAGGGGAAGGACACGGACAAGAAGGACGACAAGCCCGCCCCCGAGGAGAAGGTCGAAGTCCTCCCCCATGTCGTTCATATCTATCCGTATCAGGAGATCGATCCCGACGCCCGTCGGTACCCGGAGGAGCGGCACTACCTGGCCGCGCGGCGCGATTACCTCGCGCGGGAGTTCCTGGCCAAGGCCGCCCTCTACGCCGCGATCCGCCACAAGGAGCAGCCCCGGGGGGCGAAGGACCCGGCATTGGCGAGGCTGGCGGCGGTGATCCTCCTGCGGTTCGCGCAGGCCTATCCCACCTACGCGACCCACTACGACCAGCCCGGCGAGACGAAAGTCTTCCAGCGGGCCGACCTGCCCCCGCCCTATCGGCGCGGCTATCGGACGGGCAAGTGGGACTGGCTCGGCTGCCTCGACGTCCCGTTGAACCTCGTGATCGCCTATGCGTTGGTCCGCGACGACCCCGCGATCGACGACGCGGGCCGGGCGATGGGGGTCGCGGACCCGAGGCGGACGATCGAGCGGGACCTGTTCCGCGCCTCGGCCGAGTTCGTCCGCAACCAGCCCGACGAGCCGGGCGAGCTGTCGCTCCAGGCCGACCGCGGCCTGCTGGCGGTCGGCCGCCTGCTCGGCGACGCGACCCTCGTCGCCGAGGCCCGGGCCCGGCTGGCCAGGCTCGCGCGCTGGGGGTTCTACCACGACGGCCGCTGGCGCGAGCCCGACGCGACGGCCCACCTCCGGGTCGTCTCGCTGCTCGACGGCTGGATCGGCCGGCTCCTCGACGACGAAGGCGGCCCCGACCCATTGCCGGTCCTCTCCCTCGCCCGAGCGGCCGGCGGCCCGTCGTGGCTCGACCCCCGCGCCCCCGACGTCCTCCCCGCCGCTTGGCCGGGGCCCGCGACCCCACCCCCCCCGCGCCGGCCGATCCTCCTCGGCGGCGCGGGCCTGGCCGACCTGAGCGTCGGCCGAGGGCCTGACGCCCTCGACCTGGAGCTGCTCGGCTTCGGCGACCTCGCCGGGCCCCACTCCAACCGCCTCGCCCTCCGCCTGGCGTTCGGCGGCCAGCCCTTGCTCGCCGACCTCGACGACCATCCCCCGTCCCCGAGCGGCTGGGAGCGGGCCACCGCCGGCCACAACACGGTCGTCGTCGACGGGCTCAACCAGCGCGAGCGGCCGGGGCCCTCCCAGACCCCCGCGCCCGGCGGCCGTTTCCTCTTCTTCGCCGCCGACCCCGATTTCCAGGTCGTCACCCTCGACGACCCCTTCGCCTACCCCCGGTCGACCTCCCGCTACCGGCAGACCCTCGCCGTCGTCGCCGGGGCGAAGGTGCGGTATGCCGTCGGCGTCTTCGAGGTCCTCGGCGGCCTCCAGCACGACCAGGTCTTCCTCGCCCCCCCCGGCGAACCCGGCCGTCGCTGGCGACTCTCGACCCAGACCGCCCCGGGCCCCGAGACGTTGCTCCCCCCTTCGATCCGCTATGTTCCCTCGTCCCGCGCCGACGACGGTCGCTGGGCGATCCAGGCCCTCGGCGAGTTCCGCGACCTCGACCACGCCCGACTCCTCCGACCCGCCCGCGCCTGGCTGGAGGGGCCGGCGGGGCCCTCGTTGCGACTCCATCTCCTCGGCGACACTCCCCTGCTCGCCGTCACCGGGTTCGCCCCCAAGGACGGCCAGAACTCCTTGCCATCGCTCGTTTTGAGACGACGTTCCGAGGACGGTTCGAGCCTCTCGACGACCTTCGTCACCCTGTTCGAGCCCGTCGGCTCCGGCCTGCCGTTGCACGTCGGCCGGGTCGCGTCGTCGCCGGGGACGGTCGTCCTCGTGGTCGAGTCGGCCGAGGGGGTCGAGCACTTGGTCGTCAATCTCAACCCCGGCACCCCCCGCGCCGTCCGCCTCGCCGACGGCCGCCCCTTGACCACCGACGCCTTGGTCGTCCGAGCGACCCCGTCGGCCCTCCTGATCGCCGGCGGCACCTTCGCCGAGTCCGCCGGCCGCCGCATCGAGCAGTCCCGGGCCTCCGGGACCATCCGCGCCGTCCTCCGCCAGTCCACCGCCACCGCCCGCGGCGCCTTCGAGACCTCCGCCCTCCTCCCCGACCCCTCTTCTCTCGCCGGCCGCACCCTCCACATCCAGCACGGTGACGGCACCCTCCGCGCCTGGACCATCGACCGCGTCACCCCCTCCCCCAATGGCCGCTCCCTCGTCTTCGTCCGCGAGGAGCCCGGCTTCACCCTCGACTCCAAATCCGGCGACGCCCTGTATTACCAATTCCCCCTCGATCGCCTCCCTGGCCCACATCACTTTCGTATCTCCAAATTGACTCGCCAACCTTGATATGCGCTCGAACCATGCCCCCGGCTCCGGGACCATGGGCCCCTTGGGTTGGTCTCGTGAAAGATCACGCAGTCTCTCCAGATCCCCGTGGGTTCGTTCGGTCGAGGGATCTGACCTCAAAGTGGGTTCGATTCGCATTGGGTGCCAACTCGGCGCGGCGAATCGCCGGCAAACCTTGCCCAAACCTCCCAAGTTTGGGTTCGTTTGGCGCAGCGACCCGCGATCGGGCTCGTGTTCGACCGCGGAGAATGCCGAAGTGGCTTTGTTTCGCGCCGTGGCAGCTCGGGACGGCGTCGTCAAGATCTCCCCGAACCCCCCAGAATCCCGTGGGTTCGTTCGGCGCCGAGGTCTTCGCTTCGTTTCGCGCCGGCGCGGGGCCGAGGTCGCCTGGATTCGTCGTCCGCCGCGGTGGGTTCGTTCGGCGCGGGGGGATCGGCGGTCGTCGGTTCGTTTCGGGGGATCGGGGTTCGGCATTCATCGTCGAGGCTCGGGGATTCGAGGTCGCTGTCGGTCGGGGCGCGCACCGGACCCCTCCCGCGAGCGACCTCTACTCCCATAGTTGGAATCCCGGCCGAAAACCGGCGGGAAAAACCGGGGGTCGCGGCGGTTTGCGCGATTCGGCTTCATTCCAGGGGATGACGCGGGCCGCCCTTGGCCCAGGAGGTGTCGCGGTTCCAGATCGCGAAGGCGAAGGCGGCGCCGAGGACGATGCAGATGGTGCCGACCAGGATATTCCCCCAGTTCGTCGAATAGGACGCGGAGAGGCCGTTGAAGGTGGTCGCATTGGCGGCGAAGATGACTCCCGCGACGATCAGGCCGGTGCTCACGAGCCAGGGCATGAAGCGCATGGTTCTCGACTCCGGGGGGGAACGCATGTCGAAACCGACTCTATCAGGCGCCGGCCGCCCTCGCACGCGAATTCCCGGAGCAAACGCATCGAACGGAAAGGGAAACGATGACCGATCGGGAGACGACGCTGGCCGAGTTGAAGGCGCTGGTGCTCGACTTCTCGAGGCGGCGGGACTGGGAGAAGTTCCACTCGCCGAAGGACCTCGGCGTGGCGTTGGCGTGCGAGGTCGGCGAGGTTCTGGAGCACTTCCGGTATCGCGACGACGCCCGCGTCGCCGCGGCGTTGGCCGACCCGTCGCAGCATCGGGCGCTGGCGCACGAGCTCGCCGACTGCCTCTGGCTGGTCCTCCGGCTGGCGGACGTCGTCGGCGTGGACCTGGCGGCGGCGCTCGAGGAGAAGGTGGGGCTGGCCGGGCTCAAGTACCCGGTGGAGCAGTCCTTCGGGCGGCCGGACAAGTACACGGCGTATCAGGCCGACGCGGGCGAAACGCCAACGGGGCCGATTCCTCCGCGCGAGGAATGACTCGGTGGTGCGACGGGGGAAGGGCTGGTAGAATCTGTCGGGTCGCGCGCGGTCCAGAAGATACCCCCCTTGCCCCTTTTGCCGAGATGCGTTGCCGATGAAAGCCGTGGCCGTCCTGCCGGGCAAGCCGAACAGCGTCCACCTGCGGGAGGTCCCCGCGCCGAGGCTGACGGACCAGCCGCACCCGCACGTCTGCCGCGTGCCCGAGGGGCGCGGCGTGCTCGTCGAGGTGCTCCAGGTCGGCGTCGACGCGACCGACCGCGAGATCAACGAGGCCCTCTATGGCAACGCGCCGCCGGGCTCGGAGCACCTGGTCATCGGCCACGAGAGCTTCGGCCGGGTCGTCGAGGTCGGCGACCAGGTCACGGAGGTCGAGCCCGGCGACTTCGTCTCCTGCACCGTCCGACGCCCCGGCGGCTCGCTCTTCGACAAGATCGGCCGCAACGACATCACGAGCGAGGAAGTGTACTACGAGCGGGGCATCAATCTCTGCCACGGATTCCTGACCGAGACGTTTGTTGATGACGCCGAGTTCATCGTCAAGGTGCCCAAGGAGCTGAAGCACCTGGGCGTCCTCTCGGAGCCGGCGAGCGTCTGCGCCAAGGCGATCGAGCAGGCGTTCCTGGCGCAGCAGCGGCTCCAGGTCTGGGACCCGAAGACGGCGTTCGTGCTCGGCGCCGGCCAGATCGGCCTGCTGGCGACGATGATGCTCCGGCTCCGCGGCCTCGAGGTCCACACCATCGCGACCAGGCCGGCGCCGAACCTCAAGGCGGAGATCGCCGAGGCGTACGGCGCGACGTATGTCAGCACGAGGCGCGAGTCGCTGACCGACCTGGCGCGGCGCGTCGGCAAGCCCGACCTCATCTTCGAGGCGACCGGCAACGCCGAGGTCTGCTTCCGGTCGATGGAGGTCCTGGCCCACAACGGCGCCCTGATCTGGACGAGCATCACCGGCGGCAAGCACGACGTGGCCGTCGACGGCGCCAGGATCAACCTCGAATGGGTCCTCGGGAATAAACTCCTCGTCGCCAGCGTCAACGGCAACCGCCGCCACTTCGAGCTGGGCATCCAGGCCCTCTCGCTCGGCGAGCACACCTACCCCGGCGTCACCGGCCGCATCCTCACCCACCCCGTCGCCGGCCTCGACACGTACGGCGAGATGATGCGGCTGCTCGTCGAGGACAAGGACGCCCTGAAGGTCTTCGTCAACGTCGCCGACTGACAGATCCAGGGGGCTGCAACGGCCCCGGCTTCGAGACGCGACCCCCCACCCCGGCCCTCCCCGACGAGGGGGGAGGGGGAAAGAAGGCAGGCATCCGCATTTTTCCCCCTCCCCCCTCGTCGG
>DASZMJ010000491.1:0-2157 GCA_035551935.1 Isosphaeraceae bacterium | reverse complement strand
AGCTCGGTGGGATTCTTCCGTAGCTCCGGCGTGTCGACGGTGACCGTGTTCTCGCCGGTGAGCGTCGAGACCTTGTAACTCCCGTCCTTGCCGATATCGACGGTGGCCGAGGGCACGGTCTTGCGGTTGACGTTGGCCGGGTTAAAAGTCACCTTCCCCTGGGTCGCCGGCTTCCCCTTGAGCGTGATGGTGCCGCTGACGGTGGCCGGGGTCGACGACGTGTCGGTCGACGGCGCGGAGTCGCCACACCCCCAGACGGCGACGAACACCGTGGCGGTCGACATCAGGCCGACGGTCCGGCTCGGGAGCCTCGTTCGCATCGAAGCGTTCTCCAGTTGAAGTTCTGTGGGTGTGGGTGCGGTACGGAGGAAGATCGATCCCCCCATCGCCAGTAGGATCGCACACACCCCGGGGCGAGGCAACTTACCTTCCGCCGGGGTTCTCACTTTATCGACCGAGGGCCGGCCACCGGCTCACCCCCCTCGTCGAGGTTCAGGAGCCGGTCGGCCGGCAGGTCGGTCCACGACTGGACGGCGCCCGACGGCCAGCGGACGTCGAGCCGGTCGACCTTCGCCGCGGCCCCGAGCCCGAACCAGAACCGCGGGTCGTTCGCCGACAGGTAGCTCGTCCCGGTCGTGAGCCAGCGGACGGCCGTCCGCCCGCCGGCGCGGCAGGTCACGCGGGCGCCGACGGGCGTCCGGCCCGATTTCGGACCGCCGGTCAGGCGGAGGCCCAGCCAGTGCCCGCCCCCGGTCGTGTTCCGCAGGAGCGAGGCCGGCGCGTCGCGGTGGACGTCGACCCGGTCGACCCGGCCGTCGTTGTCGAGGTCGCCGGCCGCCGCCCCGCGCGAGACGACCCGGCGGGCGAAGTAGGGCGAGACCGTCGCCGGCGCCAGCGCGAACCGGCCGGCGCTCGTGCCGAGGAACAGGTGCTGAGGCTGCGCCATCGGCCGGTTCAGGGCGGGCTGCTGGTCGAGGTGGCCGTTGGCGACGAAGAGGTCGATGAGGCCGTCGTTATCGGCGTCGAGGGCGGCGGTGCCCCAGCCGGTGACGCCGCGGCTCGGGTCGTCGAGCCCGGCCGACGCCGTCGCGTCGCTGAACTGGCCGCCGCCGAGGTTCCGCAGGAAGGTGTCGGGCTCTTCGAGGAAGTTGGTGTGGAAGAGGTCGATCAGGCCGTCGCCGTCGAGGTCGGCGGCCACGACCCCCATGCTCGCCGTGGTGTTGCCGAGGCCGTCGTAGGCGACCCCCGCCGAGACGCCGACTTCCTCGAACCGCAGGCCGCCGAGGTTCCGGAAGAGGAAGCAGGGGGCCATGTCGTTGCCGACGAAGAGGTCGAGCCGGTCGTCGCCGTCGAGGTCGGCGATCGCCAGGCCGAGGCCGGGCCCGTGGGGGGCCTCGAACCCCGACGCGCGGCTGACGTCGGTGAACGTGCCGTCGCCGTTGTTGCGGAAGAGGTGGTCGGGCTGGTCGGGGAAGTAGGCCGGCAGGCAGTGCATCCGCCGGCCGTCGTGGTCGCGGCAGACGGGGGCGGTCCTCGGATCGGCCTGAACGTAGGTGACGACCGCCAGGTCGAGGTCGCCGTCGCCGTCGAGGTCGCCGAAGCCGGCCGCGGTCGTCCACCGGTTGGAACCGACCCCGGCCTTCGCGGTCACGTCCTCGAACGTGCCGTCGCCGCGGTTCCGGTAGAGGATCGCCCGGCCGAGGCCGGTGACGTACAGGTCGTCGTGGCCGTCGTTGTCGTAATCGCCCACGGCGCAGCCCATCCCGTAGCCAAGGCCGCCGACCCCGGCCTTCGCGGTCACGTCCTCGAACGTCCCGTCGCGGCGGTTCCGGAAGAGCTTGTTGGGCGCGGGGGGGGCCTTCTCGTCGACCGGGAGCTTGCAGCCGTTGACGAAATAGACGTCGAGCCAGCCGTCGCCGTCGTAATCGATCAGGCCGACGCCCCCGCCCATCGTGTCGCCGAGGAAGAGATTGCCGGTCGGCCAGGCGTTGTACCGGAACGCAAGGCCCCACTTCTCGGCAACGTCCTCGAACCGAAGCCGGCCGCCCGAAACCGTCGCCGGGACGTCCGCCCTGGCCATCGCCGACCTTCCGGAGGACTTGACGCGGAGGACCGGGGGAGAGATCGATTGAGGCTCGCCGAGGGCGGCCAGCGCGG
>DASZMJ010000490.1:0-3967 GCA_035551935.1 Isosphaeraceae bacterium | reverse complement strand
CCGCTCGAGCCGCTGCCGACGCCTGCACCAGGCGCAGCACTTGGGCCGGGCCAAGAGGCCGAGCTGCTCGGCCAGGGCCGCGGCGTAGCGCGCCGCTCGGGTGCGGATGCGACGGGGTCGGAGGGGGTCGAGGGAGATGTCGAGGTGGCGACGGAGGCGGGCGAACTTCGCGTGCTGGCGATTCCGGCGGCCTTTCTTCATGTCACGTCACCCGGTTCGGGACCCGTGGGGCGACCTTCCAGAAGGTACGCTTCGACGGCGGTTCCCACTCCATCGGCGGCGCCCCGCGCGGGGGTCATCCGACCGACTCCTGGCAACGATCCGGACACCTCCATTCTACGGCAAGTTCGGTGCCGGGTCCAATGAATAGCAGATTCTGTCGTCATGGATGATCATGCGGATTGTCCCGGATTTGACGGTCATCGTGCATGGTCCGGAGGGCCGTCCCCCCGCGCCTTCGACTCTAGGAGAACGGTCGCCGGGATTCAAGGATCGAATCATGAAAAATCGGGGAAGTTTTCCCCGCCGTCGGCCGATTGCCCCGCGGAGTCGCCGGGGCGATACTGGGAAGGAGTTGCCGTCTTCCGTAAGGGCAGGGCGAGCCCTGCCCCTTCGATTCCACGAGGGAAGAGGAAGGGCGAGCCCTGCCTTGCGGAAGAGCGGCCGCGCGTGGAGAGGGACCGAGGCCCCGCATGTTTCGAATCGTCCGGAGGGTGGCGTCGCGAGCGGACCGGCAGCGCTGGCTCCCGCCGTTCGTGCGTCGGCGCCGCCTGGAGACGATCTTCCGCGCGGCGATGGTGGCCGCGACCGTGCTCACGGTGGCTCTCCTGATCGTGGGCACGCCGTTCGGGCAGTACGCGACGACGCGGCTCTATCGCCACGGCCGCATGGCCGCCGAGCGTGCGCTCGGCCTCGAGCCCGACCGCGATCGGGTCGACGCCGACTGGCGGGCATTTCGGGCGCGCGGGGTCGACCAGACGCGGGCACGGTTTCGCACCGCATACGCGAACGCCTCGCCCGGCTTCCGCGAGCTCCTGAAGGTCGCGGGCATGACGCCCGACGACGCGGTCATCCGCTGGGCGAACTACGACTGGACGCTCGTGCTCCCGTCGAAGGTCTTCGAGGTCGACGACTCGGGGCGATCGTACCGCCTCCGGCCGAACACGCGGTCGTTCCTGCTCGAGCACCTCGCCTTGACCGAGGATGTGAAGGGGTTCTTCTATATCCCCGACACCCCCGAGGTCCGCGCCGCGATGGCCGGCACGCCCGCGACGATCGCGTCGGGCTCGGAGATGACCGTGAACTCCTGGGGCTGCCGCGGCCCCGAGCCCGACCCGTCGGCGACGATCCGCGGGATCGTGCTCGGCGACTCGTTCATGCAGGGCTTCCTCATCGGCGACGCCCAGGCGCCCCCGGCCGTCCTCGAACGGACGTTGAGTGAACGTTTCGGCGAACGCGTCTCGGTGCTCAACGCCGGCGTGCTCGGCTATTCGACCGAGCAATATTATTATACGCTAAAACCTTATGCCGAGCGCTTCGACCCTCACTTCGTCGTCGTGGCGCCATTCGCCAACGACTTCGGCGAGGGGGAGGATGTGCTCAAGGGGAAGGCCGACTGGGAGGACGCGCGACACTGGCTCGACCTGATCCTGTCGTACTGCCGGACGCGCCGGATCGCCTGCGTCGTCGCGCCGGTGCCGCCGGAGATGGAGGTCGCCGGCATCCGCAAGGAGGGCCAGTACCCGGCGATGCTCACGATGGTCGCCAGCCTCTCCGGGCCGGACTACTGCTATCCGGTCGAGGATTTCGTGGATGAGCACATTTCACGGATGAACGCCCTGGCCGCGCAGGGGCGGCGGCCGGCGCGGAGCCCGTTGTACAACGGGCACGTCAACGACCACCACTTCTCGCCCGTGGGCGCCACGATTTACGCCCGCGCCGTCGCCCGGCGCGTGGCCGGCCTGATCGAGGCCCGACGCATCCGCGCCCGGGCCGCCGGGGGGACGGCGGCCGCCCCGTGATCGATCGCCCTGCGCCCGGCTCAGGCGGTCTTCGCCCGGGCCTTGGCCGCGGCCCGCAGCTTCTTGGGCTTGGGGCGCGACTTACCGTACGTCCCCTTGAAGATCTTGCCGCGCTTCGACTTCGGATCGCCCTTGCCCATCGGCTCGTCCCTCGCGTCTCGTGGCCGACCACTCTCGAAAAACCCGGTCCAATGTAGCGATTGCCGACCCCACGGTCCAGGCCCGACCAGCCGTCACCTCTCCCCGTAGCAGGTTCGCTCCGCGTACCTGCCGCCATGACCCAAGAACTCTGTGGTATGGCGGACGGCACGCGGAGCGTGCCTGCTACGAAGACGGGCCACGGGCGCGTCAGCGGACGATCCCGGCGTGGGGGTCGGCGAGGAGGCCGGTCTTGGGGGCCTCGGGAGGGGTCAGGGCGAGCCGGGGGTCGGGAGACTTGCCGTCGGCGCCGGGGGGGAGCTTGGGGAATTCGAGCTTGGGGCGCTCGCCGGTCAACGCCTTCAGGAAGGCGACGAGGTCGGCCTTCTCCTGCTTGGTGAGGTTGAGCTTGATGATATCTTTATCTAAATATAAGTTCGGATTGCCGCCGCGATCGTAGTAGTCGACGACGGCCTCGAGGGTCTTCTCGGAGCCGTCGTGCATGTAGGGGGCGGTGTGCTCGATGTCGCGGACGGTGGGCGTCTTGAAGGCGCCGAGGCCGGCGGGGTCCTTGGCGCCGATGGGCTCGACGGCGAACCGGCCGAGGTCGCGGAACTTCTTGGCCTTCTCGTCCCAGCCGACGCCGAGGTTGTGGAACTGCTCGTCGGTGAAGTTGAAGCCGACGTGGCAGGCGGTGCACTTGGCCTTGCCGCGCTTGACGTCGGGGCGGAACTCGTCCTCGGTGCTCAATTCGAGGCCGAAGAGGACCATCCCGCGCTTCTGTCCCGGGTCCAGGGCTTTCAGGTCGCCGTGGTCGTAGCGGTCATAGGGCGAGTTGCCCGTGAGCGCGGCGGCGCGCTCGAAGGTGGCGATCGCCTTGGCGAGGCCGTCGAGGGTCACGTCGGTGCCGAAGACCTTCCGGAACTGGTCGCGGTAGCCGGGGATCGTCCGCAAACGTTCGATGATCTGCTTGTACGACTGGTCGCCCATCTCGATCGGGTTCTGGACCGGCCCCTGCGCCTGGCCCTCCAGCGAAGGCGCGCGGCCGTCCCAGAACATGGTGCGGCCGTAGACGGTGTTCAGCACGGTCGGGGCGTTGCGCATCCCCAACTGCCCCTTGATCCCACGCGAGGTCGTGAGCTGGTCGGTCCAGCCCTTCTCGGGGTTGTGGCAGGTCGCGCAACTGACGGTGCCGTCGAGCGAGATGCGCGGGTCGAAGTAGAGCTGCTTTCCCAGCTCGAACTTGGCCGTGGTGAGCGGGTTGGCCGTCGGCACGACGGCGTTGGGCGTGAGCGGCTGGAGGCCGGTCGGGACCTCGACGGTCATCGGCGTGTCGTTGGTCTCGCCGGGGAAGCCCCAGAGGTAGTTGGTCGGGGTCGGCCCTTCCTGCGACTCGCCCCCCTTGACCTCCTCCTTGACGGTGTTGACGACCGCATTCGGGTCGATCGCCTGGCCGTTGACGACGTCCTTGGCCGGGATGTCTCCCTGGCCGGGCCGGTCCCGATCGGCGGCGGGGCCGGAGTCCGAGCGGGCCGTCGATCCCGACGTTGATGGGGTACCGGCCGGCGCGGCGACCTCCTGGACCGGCCCGCAGCCGGCGAGCCAGGCGCCGGCGGCGAGGGCGAGGGCGACGACGGGCACTCGACCGAGTCGGCGACCGATTCCGGGACGCTTACACATCGCTGCGAATCTCCCAAAGGCAAAGGCTGGCCCGGCGCGCGGCGTTGGCGCCGCGCGCGGCACGGACGATCGTCCCGAGGGCGGTGCGGGCGGGACGCCGAGGGGCGCGGGACGCGATGCGTCCCGCG
>DASZMJ010000489.1:0-15028 GCA_035551935.1 Isosphaeraceae bacterium | reverse complement strand
CCACTTCGGCAGCCCCGACGCCCCTGGAGCCGCCGCGATTGAGCCCGTGGCGGGCCTCCGAATGGGTCCTCCTGGCCGAGCCGACCCCCGCGCCGGACCCCGGCGGCGGCGGCTGGCCGGCCTGATTCCATCAAATGAAAGAACATTCATGCAAAACGGCGCCCGGGGTGCGCGCCGCGAACCGGCCACCTCACGAAGCGGGCACGCTCCGCGTGTCGGCCACGGCGAAACAAAAGCGTATGGACAAGAAGACGGAATGCTGCGCGTTCCCGCCGCGGCTATTCGCGCGGACGGCACGTGATCATGCCCGCAGCGACCCGCATCGGGGACGTTCGTCCATGAGAATTGACCTTGGCGGCTCGGCGACGATGACCGATAATCCCGTCGCCTTGCGCCACGAGCGGGCCAGGACGTCTCCGCCACATCCATCGCATCGCGACGAACCAGGGAGGGGAACGCCGGCTATGTCGTACCACGCGCATCGGTTCTCGCTGTCGTTGTCGCTCGTCGCCGCGGCCTGGCTGGGCGGCCCGTCGCCGGCCCGGGCCGGCCCAATCTACTCGATCCGCGACCTCGGCGCGGGCACGACCGACCTGCACCTCAACGCGGCCGGCCAGGTCGCCGGGCTGCTCGGCGGCGCCGATCCGACGCCGTTCCTCGACACGGGCGGCCGGGTCCAGGCCCTCGACCCCGCGATCGGTCGGCCGCTCGCCGTCGGTCCCGGCGGCCAGGTCGTCGGCAGTCGCGGGCCGGGCCATTTCGACAGCTCGATCGGGGTCGCGACCCCGGTCGCCGCGACCGCCGCCAACGCCAACGGCCAGGTCGTCGGCACCGCCGTCAACCTCGGCGGCGCCCCCTCCCCCGGCTCGCTCATCACGGGGTTCGTCGCCAACCCGAACGCCAACGCCAGCCCCAACGCCACCACCTCCACCGGCGCCACTGCCATCACGAACCCCAACGCCAACGCCGGCGCGAGCGCCAACCCCAACGCCGCCGCCTCCAACGCCAACCCGAACGCCAACACCACCGCCTCGGCGAACACGAGCGCCTCCGCGAACACCACCGCCAACGCTCCTGCGAGCCCGACCACCACCGCCAACGCCACTGCGAGCCCGAACGCCACCACCAGCGCCACTACCCCCACGAACCCCAACTCCAACGCCACGAACGCCGCGAGCCCTAACGCCGCCACCAACACCAACACCAACACCAACACCAACACCAACACCAACACCAACACCAACACCAACGCGGGCGCCAACCCCAACGCCAGCGCAACAACCGCCGTGAACCCGAACGCCAACACCAATACGAGCGCCTCCGCGAACGCCACGGCCAACGCCACCGCGACTGCCACCGCCATCGCTCTCGCCAACCTCGGCGCCACGGCCAACGCCAACGCCGGTACCCTGGCCAACGCCACCAACGCCAATGCCAACACCACCGCCGCGGCCCCCTCCCTCTCCCAATCCGGGCCCGGCACGTCCCCGACGACCGAGTTCAAGTTCCCCGGCGCCAGCGAGACCTACCCGAACGCGATCAACAACGCCGGCACCGTCGCCGGCGGCTTCCTCAAGCCAACGCCCACGACCGCGACCACGCCCACGACTGCGACCGCGACCGCGACCGCGACCGGCACCGGGGGCCCCTCCCAGACGACCGGGACGACCCAGGCGTTCCGGGGGGGCCAGGACCTCGGCAGCCTCGGCAAGAACGCGTGGACCGTCGTCACGGCCATCAACGCGAACGGGGACGTCGCCGGCGTCTCCGGGTCCGGGCCCGGCGGCCTGCACCACGCGTTCCTCGCCGGCGCCGACGGCCAGCTCGTCGACCTAGGCACCCTGCCCGGGGACCTGGCCAACGCCACCCTCAACGCCCGGGCGATCAATGGGCTCGACCAGGTCGTCGGCCAGGCGAGCGGCACCGACGGCCGGGGCAACGCGGTCAACCGGGCCTTCCTGTACGACCCGACGTCGAAGTCGCTCGAGGACCTCAACGCCCTGCTCCCCGTCGGGTCGGGCTGGGTGCTGACCGACGCGCTCGACATCAACGACCGGGGGCAGATCGCCGGCCTCGGCACCCTCAACGGCGTCCCGAGCGGCTTCCTGCTGACGCCGGGGCTCGGCGACCCGGTCCCGACGCCCGAGCCGACCACGATCGTCGCCTTCGGCCTGGCGGCCCTCGGCCTGCGGGCCCGAACCCGACCCCTTCGAACCGGGGACTGAGCCCATGCCCGACGCCCCCCGCAACCCGCCGATCACCGACCCGCCGATCCGACTGGCCGTCTGCGTCTCGGGCGGCGGCACGACGCTCCAGAACCTGATCGACCAGATCAAGGCCCGGAAGCTCCGCGCCGAGATCGTCCAGGTCGTCGCCAGCCGCCCCCGCATCGGCGCGATCGCGAAGGCCGAGGCCGCGGGCCTGCCGCTGGCCCTGGCCGACCGGACCACGACGAGCCGCTCGGCCTTCAGCGCCTCGGTCTTCGAGCCGATCCGCAAGCGGTCGGCCGACCTCGTCGTGCTCGCCGGGTTCCTGTCCTTGCTGGAGATCCCCGAGGCGTACCGCAACCGCGTCCTGAACATCCACCCCGCGCTCATCCCCGCCTTCAGCGGCCTGGGCTACCACGGCGACGCCGTCCACAAGGCCGTGATCGACACCGGCGTCAAGGTCACCGGCTGCACCGTCCACTTCGCCGACGCCACCTACGACACCGGCCCGATCGTCGTCCAGAAGGCCGTCGCCGTCCTCGACGACGACACCCCCGAGGCCCTCGCCGCCCGCGTCCACCAGGCCGAATGCCAGGCCCTCCCCGAGGCCATCGCCCTCTACGCCGACGGCCGGCTCAAGGTCGAGGGACGCAGGGTGAGGATACTCGGGAAGAAATGAGGAGGAGAGGGGTCGAACCGCAGATGACGCAGATGAACGCAGATAAGAAAAGATAATTAAAATAATAAAGTATTATCTTCTCTTATCTGCGTTCATCTGCGTCATCTGCGGTTCGACCCCTCTCCTCTTCGCCCCGACGCGGCCGGATCTGCCATCTATCATCGCTCATCTGTCATCGGGCATCGTTCCTCCGAATGGAGGCGTCCTTGACCCCTCCCCACCCGACCGCGGCGACCTCGGCCCCGGTGGCCGCGACGCTGTTCGCCCTGACGTATGCGGCCCTGGCGATCGGTCGGGTGCCGGGCCTGCGGGTCGACCGCGCGGGGATCGCGGTGGTCGGGGCCGCGGCGATGGTCGCGGGGGGGGTGCTGTCGCTCGACGAGGCGGCCCGCGCCGTCAACGTCGAGACGATCGTGCTCTTGTTCGGCATGATGGTCGTCGTGGCCTACCTGACGATGGCCGGCTTCTTCGCCCTGGCGACGACCCGGATCGCCGCGGCCTGCTCGGGACCGAGGACGCTGCTGGCGGTCACGATCGGCCTCTCGGGCGTCCTGTCGGCCTTCCTCGTCAACGACGTCGTCTGCGTCGCCTTGACTCCCCTGATCCTCGACCTCTGCCGACGGCTCCGGCGGCCGCCGATCCCCTACCTCGTCGGCCTGGCGACCGCCTCGAACGTCGGCTCGGTGGCGACGATCACCGGCAATCCCCAGAATATCATCATCGGTTCGCTCTCGCAGATCAGCTACCTCCGGTTCGCCGCGCGGCTGGCGCCGGTGGCCGCGATCGGCCTGGTGCTCGACTTCGCCGTCGTCGCCCTGGTCTACCGCGGGATGCTGGCCGCGACGACGCCCGGCGAGCCGGGGCCCGGCCTGGTGCCCGGGGCGCGTGTGCACCGGCCGTTGCTCGCCAAGGCCCTGCTCGTGACCGCGGCGACGGTGGCCCTGTTCTTCACCGGGTTGAACATCGCGGTGATCGCGCTGGCGGCGGCGGGGTTCCTGATGCTCGAGCGCGTCAACCCGCGGAAGGTCTACGCGGCGGTCGACTGGCCGCTCCTGATCATGTTCATGGGCCTGTTCGTCGTCGTCCACGCCTTCGACGTGCGGGTGGTGCAGCACTGGGGCATCGACCGCTGGGGGGCGATCCGGCGGTCGCCGGTGGTGCTGGTCAGCGGGCTGTCGGTGGCGCTGTCGAACCTCGTCTCGAACGTGCCTGCGGTGCTCCTGTTCGAGCCCTTGCTGAAGGTCATGCCGGCCGCCTCGCGGGAGCCGGCGTGGCTGGCGTTGGCGATGTCGAGCACATTGGCCGGCAACCTGACGGTGCTCGGCTCGGTGGCCAACCTGATCGTCGTCGAAGGCGCCCGGCGGTCGGGGACCGAGCTGGGGTTCGTCGAGTACCTCAAGGTCGGCGTCCCGTTGACGATCCTGACGACCCTCGTCGGCGTCGCCTGGCTCGCCCTGGCGCATTACTGATCCTCGAATCAACGGGTGAGGACCGATGGCCGAACGGACGACCTCGCGGCGGGGCCTCCCGGCCCGCGACGCCCTGAACGTGGTGCTGGCCGACGTGCGGGACGGGGTGGCCGGGAAGCGGACGATTCCGTAGGGTCCGCTCTCGCGGACCGATCCCCTCGTGGACGGGGAAGATCGGCCCGCGAGAGCGGACCCTACAAGAGACCGGCCTCCCTCTCGGTTGATCCCGGATCAGGCCAGGTGCTTGTCGACCTCGGGCATCAGCCGGGCGAAGTCGAGGCGGTTGGGGCAGGCGTCGCGGGCGGCGTCGAGGTCGGCGCCGGACCAGTCCTTGGCCTCGCGAGGGAGGGCGGCATACTGGCGGCGGGCCTCGGCGCGGTCGCCGAGGTGCTGGTGATAGGTGAGGAAGCGGGTCAGGTTGCCGAGCTCGGCGTCGGTGCCGGCGGCGACCGAGCAGCGGCCGTCGCAGTCGGCGCAGAGGGTCGGGCCGACGGCGAGCATGGCGTCGCGGAGCTGGTCGATCTGGGCCTGCTTCAGCGGCTCGAAGCTGCGGGCGGCGATGGAGTTCTCGCGGATCTGGTCGACGTTCCGCATCGAGACGCACGAGGAGCTGATCCGCTCGTCCGACCAGATGGCGTGCAGGAGGCCCTGGTAGGGGGAGAGGCCCTTCTCCTTGAGCACGGGGGCGCGCTTGAAGACCTCGTCGAGGACGTTGTAGCCGGGGTGGTCGCCGAAGCCGCGGCCGGCGACCTGCTTCATCGAGATCAGGCCGATGCCCTTGGCGTGGGCGGCGTCGAGGGCCTTGTTCAGCGGCGATTCCTTGTCGATCCAGGGGTTGTACTAGAGCATGATCGCGTCGACGACGCCCCCCTCGGCCGCCGCCTGGATGATCTGGGCGCGGTTCTTGTGGTGGCTCGAGAAGCCGACGAACCTCGCCTTGCCCGACTTGCGGATCGCCTCGGCGACCGCCTTGAACTCGGCCCCCTTGACGAAGTTCATCGCGTCGTCGAGCGAGTGCTCGTCGCCGAGGCCGTGGATGAAGAAGAGGTCGACGTAGTCGGTGCCGAGGGTCTCGAGCCGCTTGTCGAGCATCTTCGGCAGGTCGGCGGGGGTGCGGGGGTTGTCCTTGGTGACGAGGAAGATCTGCTTGCGGACGTCCGGGTCCTTCTCGAACCAGCGCTTGAAGCCGGGCTCGGTGCCGTAGACCCGGGCCGTGTCGAAGACGCGGATGCCCTGGCCGAAGGCGAAGCGGACGAGCCGGTCGAAGCTCGGGCCGCGGATGACCCCCTGGTCCAGCAGGGTGACCTCGACGCCCGTCTTGCCGAGCTTCCGCTTGGGGATCTCGGCCGGCTTGGCCGCGGGGGCGTCCTGCGGGGCCGCGCCGGCCGTCGTGGCCGCGGCCGTCGCGAGGGTCGCGGCGCCGGCCCGGAGGAAGTTGCGGCGATCGGGGTGGACCGATTCGTCGTTCGACATCACTCTCGGCTCCTCGGTTGGGGACGGGGCGGGCGTCGTTCGTCCTCGGCGATGGCCTCTCCGGGCAAGTCCGGGGCCTCTCCCTAAAGCGTCGAAAAGTGGCCGGTCGGCCCCGGAATCGTTAGGAGGCCCAGTCTTCGCAGGGCAGGGCTCGCCCTGCCTCCTCCTCAGCCGAGATCGAAGAGGCAGGGCGAGCCCTGCCCTACGGGAGGGGGAGGGGACCTCAGGCCATTTCGCGGTAGAGCTCGGCGTTCTTCTTGAGCACCTGGTCGGCGGCGCGGCGGAAGACCTCGTCGGGACGGGAGAGGAACTCCTCGATGCTCCGGCGGACCAGTTCCTCGGGCGAGACGTGGTGCAGCTCGGCCGACTGCCGGAGGCTGGCCAGGTGGTCGTGGTCGAGGGCGATCTTGAGGGTGGGCATCGCTTGGGCTCCATCCGCGTCGAGGAGGGGGAGGAAGGCGGCCGTCGCCGTCGCGCCGGCCGCCCGTTCAGCTCTTGATGATCTCGCGCACGGTCGCCCCGGCCGGGATCATCGGCAGGACGTGCTCCTGGTACGGCACGAGGATGTCGAGGACGTACGGGCCCGGGTGGGCGATCATCTCCTTCAGGGCGTCGACGACCTCGTCCTTGCGACGGACCTGCCGCGCGGCGACGTTGAAGCCGCGGGCGATGGCGACGAAGTCGGGATACGTGACCTCGGGCAGGTCGCCGTCCCCCTGGCCGACGGCCTCGGGGTGGTCGACCGGGCCGAGATACGTGTGGGCGCGGTTGCCGGCGTGGAAGCGGTCCTCCCACTGCACGACCATGCCGAGGTGCTGGTTGTTCAGGACGATGACCTTGACCGGCAAGGCCTCGCAGAAGACCGTCGCCAGCTCCTGGATGTTCATCAGGAAGCTGCCGTCGCCGTCGATGTCGACGACCAGGGCGTCGGGGAAAGCGGCCTGGGCGCCCATGGCGGCGGGGAGGCCGAAGCCCATCGAGCCGAGGCCGCCGGAGGTGATCCAGGTGCGGGGCTCGCGGAACCGGGTCCACTGCGCCGCCCACATCTGGTGCTGGCCGACGCCGGTGGTCATGATGAACCGCCCCTCGGCCAGCTTCGAGAACTGGTCGATGACGTACTGCGGCAAGATGGCGTCGTCGCGGTCGGGATAGGCCATCGGGTCGCGCTCGCGCCAGGCGTCGACCTGGGCGTACCAGTCGCGCCAGTCGCCGGGGCCGACCAGCGGGTTGAGCGCCGCCAGGGTCTGGGCGACGTCGGAATTCAACGCGATGTGGGCGGCCTTGTTTTTATTGATCTCGGAGGCGTCGATGTCGACGTGGACGATCCGGCCGTGCTTGGCGAACTCGGAGAGCTTGCCGGTGACGCGGTCGTCGAACCGGACGCCCAGCGCCAGCAGGAGGTCGGCCTCGTTGATCGCCAGGTTCGAGTAGACGGTGCCGTGCATGCCGAGCATGCCGAGGCTGAGGTAGTGGTCGCTGGGGACCGAGCCGAGCCCCTGCAAGGTCATCGCGACGGGGATGCCCGTCTTCTGGACGAACTCGCGGAGCGCCGCCGCGGCCTCGCCGGCCACCACGCCGCCGCCGCAGTAGATGATCGGCCGGCGGCTGGCCCCGATCGCCTCGACGACCGCCTCGAGCTGCTCGCGCGACGGCGGGCCCGGCAGGCGGTAGCCGGGCAGGTCCATCGGCGCGTCGAAGTCGACCTCGGGAAGCTGGGTATTCTGGATGTCCTTGGGCACGTCGATCAGGACCGGGCCGGGGCGGCCGGTCGAGGCGATGTGGAACGCCTCCTTGACGATCCGAGGCAGGTCGCGGGCGCGCTGCACCAGGTAATGGTGCTTGGTGATCGCCCGGCAGACCTCGACCATCGGGGTCTCCTGGAAGGCGTCGGTGCCGATGACGTGGGTGGGGACCTGGCCGGTGATCGCGACGATCGGCAGCGAGTCCATCTTGGCGTCGGCCAGGCCCGTGACCAGGTTCAAGGCACCCGGGCCCGATGTCGCCATCACGACGCCCGGCTTGCCCGAGGCGCGGGCGTAGCCCTCGGCGGCGAAGATCCCCCCCTGCTCGTGGCGGGGCAGGATCGTGCGGACCTGGTCGCGGTACCGGGTTAGGGCCTGGTGCATCGGCATGCTCGCCCCGCCGGGGTACGCGAAGACGACCTCGACGCCGTGCCGTACGAGGGACTCGACCAGGACATCCGCCCCGGTCATGGGCGCTCGTCGGGTCAGGGTCCGTCGGTCGTCAAGAGTGGCCACGTCGTACCTCTTGGATGGATTGGGGAGCACTTGGGGGAGCGATCGACCTTCATTTTAGCGGAGTCCCGGCCCTCCGGACAACCACCGGCCCGGCCCCACGGTGGTTGCCGGGCAAGCGGCCGGGCCGTTAAGGTGGTGGTGTGGAGGGTTTGTGAGAGGACGGTCGGGGAGGGCGCGCGATGTCGTGGTCGTGGCGGATCGGGCGAGTGGCGGGCATCCCGATCTTCATGCACTGGACGTTCCTGATCCTGCTGGCGTGGGTGGCGTTCTCCGACTGGAGGGCCTATCACGACGTCTCGAAGGCCCTGGGGGCGGTCGGCTTCGTGCTGGCGATCTTCGGCTGCGTCGTCCTCCACGAGCTGGGCCACGCCCTGGCGGCGCGGCGGTACGGGGTGCCGACGGCCGACATCACCCTGCTGCCGATCGGCGGCGTCGCCCGCCTCCAGCGCATCCCCGAGCACCCGGCTCAAGAGCTCGTCGTCGCCGTGGCCGGCCCCTTGGTCAACGTCGTGATCGTCGGCTTGCTCTACGTCGGCGGCGTGCGGCTCGGCGCACACGCCTCCGACGAGAACTTCCTGATCGTCGGCCCGTTCCTGTCGCGGCTGATGCTGGTCAACGGCTTCCTCGCCCTCTTCAACATGATCCCGGCCTTCCCGATGGACGGCGGCCGCGTCCTGCGGGCTTTGCTGGCGATGCGGCTCGAGTACGCCCGCGCCACGAGGTTCGCCGCGTCGATCGGCCAGGCGATCGCCATCGGCTTCGCCTTCCTGGGGCTGACCGGCGGGGCGCCGATGCTGGTCCTGATCGCCTTATTCGTCTGGATCGGCGCCGAGGGGGAGGCGCGACAGGTGCAGGAGCGGCTGCTCCTGGGGGGCGTGACCGTCCGCGACGCGATGCTGACCGACTACCGCACGCTCCACTCCACCGACACGCTCGGCCAGGCCGCCGAGGCGCTCCTGGCCGGCTCGCAGCATGACTTCCCGGTCGTCGACGGCGACCGCGTCCTCGGCGTCCTCACCCGCGCCGACCTGATGGCCGGCCTGGCCCGCGGCGGCATCCAGACGCCCGTCGGCGAGGCGATGACCGAGACGCTCCCCGCCGTCGACGCCTCCAGCCCGCTCGCCCCCGCCGCCGCCAAGCTCCGCGACGAGGGCTTCCCCTGCCTCCAGGTCGTCGACGCCGGCCGCCCCGTCGGCCTGCTCACCCTCGAGAACATCGCCGAATACCTCATGCTCCGCACCGCCCTCGACGGCGCCGTCCGCACGGGCAAGAAAGCAGACGTCGCGGAGCCGGTCTATTGATCGATCGAATGCTCGCCCGGGTCACGTTCCCTGATCGGCCGACGTCGTTCGATCGCCGTTGGAGTGGACTCACGTGGGTATATCCAAGTTAGCATTTTCGGATACAGAAGATCTCCGAACGCAAGGCATGCACCGAGATCCGAGTCGGCCTCGGCGAATCGCCGTCATCACCCTGCTGTCCCTCCTCGGAGGCACCTGCGCGTTCCTCGACGGGCTCGCGGGTATTATGGTCTTCCCGCAGGCCATCCTGATCGCGATGGGGGTCGGACTCCTCGTCGCCGCCCCGCTGTTCGTGGGGCGGCGACGAAGCGTGCGCGATATGATGATCGGGATCGGCGTCTTGGGCCTCTACTTCGGCTGGGTCGTGGCGCTCGGCCAGCTCGACTGGGACAAACGGAAGCCATTCATCCGCGCCTACGCGAGGATTCAGGAAGGTATGACTCAACGGGAGGTCGAGGACTGCCTCCGCAATCAGTTCGGCGATCGGGTGCCGCCGTCGACGATCGGGCCGCGATCCATGAGCTATTGTCTCGACCCGAACGACGGCAGGTACAACTCCGAGTTCATCATGATCCATCTAGAGGATGGAAGAGTTGTTTCGAAAAAATATGAGCCGGATTGACACTCGGATTCATGCATTTTCTGACCCGTCCACGAACCTCACGTCCACCTTACCCGGCAGAATCCCCACCTCGGCGGCGCGGTCGAGGAGGGTGCGGACGGCACGGCGGCCGACGGGGCCGTAGTCGAGGGTCCAGTCGTTGACGTACATGCCGACGAAGCGATCGGCGAGGGCCGGGTCGAGGTCGCGGGCGTACTTGAGGGCGTAGGAGAGGGCCTCGTCGCGGTGGTCGAGGGCGTACCGGATGCTCGCCTTGAGGAGGCGGGCGATCCGGGCGATGAGGGCGTCGCCGAGGTCGCGACGGACGACGTTGCCGCCGAGCGGGAGGGGCAATCCGGTCGTCTCGAACCACCACTGGCCGAGGTCGACGACCTTGTGGAGCCCCTTGTCGCCGTAGTAGAGCTGACCCTCGTGGATGATCAGGCCGGCCTCGGCGCGGCCCTCGGCGACGGCGGGCAGGATCTGGTCGAACGGCAGGACCGCGACGGGCGTCTCCTTGCCGAGGCAGAGCTGCAAGGCGAGATACGCCGTCGTCAGGCGGCCGGGGATGGCGATGGTCTTGCCGCGGAGGTCGTCGAGCGTCGCCGGCGCGCGGGTGACGAGGGTGGGGCCGTAACGGTCGCCCATGCTCGAGCCGGAGGCGAGCAAGGCGTAGCGGTCGGCGAGGTGGGCGTAGGCGTGGATGCTGACGGCCGAGACCTCGAGCTCGCCGGCCAGGGCGCGGCGGTTGAGGGTCTCGATGTCCTCGAGCTGGTGGACGAA
This sequence comes from Isosphaeraceae bacterium, assembly GCA_035551935.1. Lineage (GTDB taxonomy): Bacteria > Planctomycetota > Planctomycetia > Isosphaerales > Isosphaeraceae > DASZMJ01. The sequence goes on along the minus strand of DASZMJ010000489.1, from coordinate 4,257 downwards.
CCGCAGGCCGCCGGTGTCGAGCTTGTCGCGCGTCAGGGCGTAGAACATGAACGCGTCGTCGGAGTCGGGGCTGTGCCCGACCCGGATCGTCCGGGGCTCGGTCGCGGCGGCGGTGGTCATTGGTCTCGTCTCGAATTGGGTCGGCGACGTCTCTGACATCATGGACCGCGATCGGGGCGTCGAGTTTCACAGGGACGCAACAGGCACGCCCCGCGTGCCGTACGCCGTCCCTCGATCAGGAAGAGCGGACGGCGCGCGGAGCGTGCCTGCTACGAGTGGAGGAAGCTCAGCGCATGGCGGCGGTCTTGTTGTAGTCGACGGTGCGCATCTCCATCTCGTCGAAGGGGTCGGGGTTCTCCTCGAACTCGACGAGCTTGGCGAGCTTCTCGAAGGGGACGGTCTTGGGCCGGTCGATCCCGGCGTTGGCGAGGGCCTTGAGGTAGCGCTTGACGACCAGGCCGGTGTCGTGGGCGTTCTGGTCGTCGGCGGCGTAGAGGGGGTAGTTGGCCAGGAGCTTCTCCCAGATGTCGAGGCCGTCGCGGTACTTGGCGACGGCCTCGGGGAACTCGGCACGCTTGAAGGCCTTGGTGGCCTCGTAGAAGAGGCGGCGGGCGTGGACCCCGTCCTCGGTCATCTCGGCCTGGCAGCGCGACTTCCAGTAGGGGTAGTGGGTCTGCTCGCCCCAGCGGCTCGTCCAGAACTGCCCCTTGTCGTCGAGCGCCTTGAGCCGCGTGGGCGCGGTCAGGTCGTCGATCTGGACGATCCGGCCTTCCTTCTCGTAGCGGAACATCGGGAACTTGTGCAGGCCGAACTCGACCCAGTCGTCGAGGGCGAGCCGCCAGGCGGCGCGGGCCTTCTCGCCGAACGAGGCGGGGATGCCCTGGATGCTCGCCTTCTCCAGCGCCGCGGCGTACTTGATCCGGGCGTGGCCGGGCATCGACCGGAAGTGGAGGTCGCCGGGCCGCCCCTTGCGCTTCTCGACGCGGTCGACGTACTCGACCGGCGCCTCGAACTCGGTGGCGATCCGCTGGTTGTTGTCGTCGTCGGCCTTGCGGATCGCCTCCTTGAACCAGCCGTAGCCGAGCAGGAAGTTGTCGTCGGCCTGGATGGGCTCGGCATACCTCGGGTCGGGGTAGCTGCGGAAGGCGACGTCGTCGTCGTCGCGGAAGAGGCGGCGGAGCACGATCGCCTCGTCGGAGAAGCCGATCTTGTGGTAGTAGGTCCAGGCCGTGTCCCAGGTCAGGTCGGGCGACCGCGGGTTCTGCTGCACCCCGCGCTGGAGGAACTTGATGCCTTCCTTGATCCAGGTGTACTTGTCGTCGGGCGCGTCCCACTCGACCGAGACGTTGTACGCGAGGTTCCAGCCCTGGAACGACCAGACGTTCAGGAAGTGCGGCTGGAGGTTGGTGATGAAGTCGACGGTCGTCTTCAGGCGATCCCAGTCCTGCGCCTTCTGGAGGTTCTGCGCCTTGTTCCAGAGGACGTCGGCGACGATCCCGCGCATGCCGGCCAGTTGCGCCAGCTTGTACAGGAAGCTGCCCGAGTCGATCTGGCCGATCGTGGCCTCGCCCAGGTCCTTCTCGACCTTGATGGCCTGGAGCTTGTTCGTGAACGGCACCATGACGCCGAGGATGACGACCATCGCCAGCAGGTAGGCGATCTGCCGCTGCCGCGCCGACTGGAGCGGCCCGGGGCCGGGCTTGGGGTTCATGCGGCGACCTCGCGGTTCTTCAGGATGAAGTAGGCGGCGACGCTGAACGGCAACGCGTACGCCAGGCCCATCAGGATGTTGCCCATGAGCAGGCCGTTGTCGACGGCGAAGCCGTCGGCGACCGTGTTGCTGACGTCCAGCGCCGAGAAGTTCGGCACGACGAAGACCAGCCGCGACATCACCGGCATCACCAGCGCGTCGAGCGTCTTGGCGGTGATCACCGCCGGGGTCGGCGCCAGTTCCGTCATGAGGTTGGCGTGCGTGACCAGTCGGATCAACGACTCGAACGGCCCGCCGCCCAGCGGCGTGGCCTGCATCGCGAAGTCCTGGAGGAAGGTGAAGGCCACCTGCCCCGCCAGGAAGAAGAAGACCGTCGTCAACAGGGCCACCGGCCAGCTCAGGAACGTGCCGGCGAAGACGCCGATGGCCGTCAGGACCATCGCCTGGAGCCAGATGCCGGCCAGGCCCTTGATGTAATTCACCTCGAAGCTGCCGCGCGAGGCGAGGACGTACAGGTCGCTCTCCGCCATGCCGAGGTACTGCGTGGCGCTCTGGCACTGGACCTCGATCTTGAGGTTGCCGTTGGAGCCGACGAGGTACGACGCCGGGAAGTAGAGCCGGTCGGTGTAGTACTCGTGGACCGGGAAGATCTTGAGGAAGGGGGGCTTGAGCAGGTCGTTCGGGTTGCTGACCTTCAACGAAGCGAAGACCGCCTCGCCGATGACGGCCCCCTTGGTCGTCCGGAAGACGTTGAAGGTCATCTCGACGGGGATCGGCGGCGAGTGCAGCTCGTCGTAGCGCTTGAGGAAGTCGCGGGCCTTGTCCTTGGCGCCGGCGGCGGCGGCGGCCCGGGCCTGGGCCAGCACGTCGTCGGCCTGCTGCCGCAAGGCCTCGGCCTTCTGCGCGATCGGCTTGGCCTGCTCGAGCAGGCGGTCGCGCTCGGTGGCCAGGCCCCGCGCCCCCGAGCCGCCGCCGTCGGGCTGGGCGAGCCGGGCCTTGATCGCGGCGGCCCGCATCTGGAGCACGGCCGCCTGGTTCTGGATGTCCTCGACGGTCCCCGACCTCAGGAGCAGGTCGACCGGGACGCGGCGGTCGAGGATGACGCCGCGGAAGTGCGGGTCGGGGACGACGCCGAAGGTCCAGATCGCCTCGGACTGCGTCGCCCCCTCGACGAAGCTCCGCGACTCGAGCTCCTGGCCGACGTCGATCCCCTTGATGCGGGGGATGCCCTGCGAGTCGATGAAGCTGAGCAGGCCCTTGACCGGCACCCGCGCCGACTTGCGGGCGCGGAGCTGGTTGGCCTCCTCGCGGAGCTGGTCGGCGCGGGGGACGTGCCCCAGCCGCGCCTCGGCCGCCGCGGCGGCGTCGGTCGCGGCGATCGTCTTGTTGATCGTCCGCTCGAGGTAGATCAGGCTCAGCCCGCCGAACAGGACGAGCAACGCCGTCACCAGCGCCATGAACCCGAGCATCCGGCCCCAGATCAGCTCGAGCCGGCGGACCGGCTTGCTGACGACGGTGTAGATCGTCTGCTGCTGGATGTCGTTCGGCAGGCTGATCGGCGTCAGGATCGTCACCATCGCCGTCAGCAACAGCGAGATCAGCAGCGACAGCGAGCCGACGAAGAGCCGACCCAGCTCGGCCTCGCGGCCTCGCGGCGCGTGGAGGAACCAGTCGGTGAACGCCAGGATGACGACGAAGACGGCGATCAGGACCCAGGGGGCCCACATCCGCCGGTACGACTCGACGACGGTGTGCCAGGCGATCGAGTAGATCCGCCGCCAGCGGATCGCCACGACCTCGCCGACCAACAGCCCCACGACCCGCGCCAGGACGACGAAGCCCATGAACGTGCCCGCCATCCGCACGCCGCTGATCAGCGGGCTGGGCGCCTGGACCTTGTATTGGCGCGCCATCTCGATCATCAGCGGCTGGACGACGTAGCCGGCGCCGACGCCGAAGGCGAACGCCAGGTGGACGCCGACCAGGGTCCAGCGGTCGGCGGCCTTGCCATAGCCGCGGACCGCCGACCAGAGGGCCCACTCCGCCCAGACGATCATTGCCAGCCGGAACGCCCACGCCAGCACCGAGACGACGCGGAGCAGCGCCGTCGGCAGGGTCTGGGCCTTCTGCTCGGCCTGGCCCATCAGCACGAGCACCGCGGCGATCGACCCGAAGATCGCCACGAGCCCCGCGATGTTCATCTCCTTGGGGACCGTCCGCTCCTTGATCGCCGTGACCATCCACGCCCCGGCCCAGCCCAGCAAGGCCATCAGGCCGACGACCTTCAGCCACGTCAGCGCCGGGCCGACCTCGACGAAGCCCAGCGGCCACGGCAGTTGCGCGTTGATCGTGATCGACGGCTCGCCGATCCCATAGAGATAATTGCGCAAGATCGCGAGCAACCGGGCCGCGCCGGCGGGCTGCGCCGGCGCGGCCGGCGTGGCCTGGGCCCAGAGGGAGCAGAGCCAGAACGAGACGGGCATCTTGGGAGGAACTCCGGGGGTCGGTCCTGTCCTGGTCGGTTCCGGTCGGGTGGCACGCCCCGG
>DASZMJ010000488.1:0-27330 GCA_035551935.1 Isosphaeraceae bacterium | reverse complement strand
CCCGGTTCTGCCCGACCCTCATCACGGCGTCGCAAGACGCCCTCCTGCACGGAGTCCGGACGATCGCCGCGGCCTGCGAGCGGTTCCCGGACGTGGCGCGGGCGGTCCTGGGCATCCACCTCGAAGGGCCCTGTATCTCGGGCCTCGACGGCTACCGGGGCGCCCACCCGGTCGAGCATGTCCGCGACCCGGATTGGGACGAATTCGAGGCCCTCCAGGCGGCCAGCGGGAACCGGATCGTGCTCGTGACGCTCGCCCCCGAACGGCGCGGGGCGATCGAGTTCATCCGGCGACTGCGGGCGTCCGGGGTGGTCGTCGCCCTCGGCCACACCGCGGCCGACGGTCCGACGCTCGCGGCGTCGGCCGGGGCCGGCGCGACCTTGAGCACCCACCTCGGCAACGGCATCGCCGCGACCCTCCCCCGCCACCCGAACCCGATCTGGCACCAGGCCGCCGACGACCGCCTCGCCGCCTCGCTGATCGCCGACGACCACCACCTCGACCCGGCCACCCTCCGCGTCCTCGCCCGCGCCAAGGGGCCCGGCCGGCTCGTCCTCGTCAGCGACGCCAGCCCCCTGGCCGACGCGCCCGCGGGGCGTTACGGGCCCTGGGAGGTGTTGCCCTCGGGCAAGATCGTCGTCGCTGGCACCCCGTACCTGGCCGGGGCGAACCAGGGGCTCGAGGTCGGCGTTTCGAACCTCATCCTTCACGGCGGTTTGACGTTGCGACAGGCCCTCGCCGCCGCGACCGCCCAGCCGGCGACCTTGCTCGGCCTCGAGTCCTCCCGGATCGCGGCCGGTGAGGCCGCGGATTTCCTCCTGGGGCGCTGGTCCGGTATGGGATTCTCAGGTGGTTCGGGGCGATCGTTCGAGGTTCGGTCCACCTTCCTCCGCGGGATACCACAAAGCGAATCGAGACGGATCGCAACGAGGCCGTCATGAATCGGAAAAAAAAACGGTGACAAAAAACTCCCTAAATACCCACAGAATGTTGGTTTCCGGCGACCAGGTCCCGTCAGGGCCTTCCATTTCGGGACGAAACTAATCATGATCTCCGGGGAAGGTTGGAGGGCTGGCCGCATGGCCCTGGCCCTCCTTGATATTGGGGGGCGATCCATGGAACGTCGGACATCGAGACTCGGATGGGCCTGGGTCTTGGTAGCCCTGGGGGTAGGGGCCCCGGCGCGGGCCGACTTCTCGTACGAGATCACGCTCGATGGGACGATCGAGTCGGTCGCTTCGAGCCAGCTCGCGCCCGGCGTGACGAAGGGCACCGAGATCATGGGCTCGGGCACGTTCGTCACCGACCCTCGCGGGCTGCTGATCGCGGCCCACCTGACGATCTCGACGGCCGGCCCGACCGACTTCGGCTTCGTCTTCGACCTGGACCCCGCCGCCGGCCGCGGCATCTTCGGCGGCAGCCTGCCGCTGGTGATCCGGGGCGGCGGGTTCCCGAGCACCTTCACGTCCGCCCCGCCGAGCATCACGGCGACGGACACGATCCGCCAGTTCATCCTGGTCGAGTCGAAGCCCGGCGTCGGCTACCTGAACATCGACCTGGAGCACCGGACGAGCCAGGGGACCACCGACTACTACGTCGACTCGCGACTGCCGAGGATCAAGATCGTGCCCGAGCCGTCGAGCCTGGTGCTCGCCCTGCTGGGCCTGGCGTCGCTGCGGGTTCGTCGACGTCGCGGCCCCGCCCGAGCCTGAGCGCGGCGGCGATCCCGAGGCCGACGCCGATCGCGTCGGCCAGGGCGTCGAGGACGTCGGCGTCGCGGTGGACGACCGGCAACTCCTGGCCGAGCTCGCTGATGACCGCCAGGGCGAGGCCCCCGACGAGCACCCGCGCGGCCTGACTCGGCCGGGGCCGTGCCCGCATCCAGAGCAGGCCGAAGCCGGCGAACATCGCCACGTGGACCAGCTTGTCCGCGTTCGGCGGCCGCCAGCGATGCGACCGGCCCTCGTCCACCGGGAGCCGGTCCCTCGGGAACCAGCACGCGACGAGCACCAGCAGCGTCCACGCCACGGCCCAGGTCGTCCGCTTCGCCATCGGCACGCTTCCCCTTCGTCCCGCCCGGCCCGCCGACCCGACGGCGACGCCCGCTCCAGGGTAGTCGATCCCCACGCCCGCGGCCAAGCCACGCCCGCGAGATCGCGCGGCCCTCCCATCCCGTGCGGAAATCCCCGTTCTTCCCATTTTGTTCGAATTCTCCGGAAAAATGTGTTACGGGTGGTACATCGTGGTGGCTATTGGTGATGACTCTCCTGGGGGATTCGACCCGTTGGGTTCAGGACCGCGCCATGCGAGCCGGCAGCGATGAAGGGCGGGAGCGGCGGGTCCGGGCGCTAACCGAGCGCCTGGATGCGATCTGCGACTGCTTCGAGGCGGCCATGCGGGCGGGCCGGGGGCCGCGGATCGAGGAGTACCTGGGCCTGGTCTCGGGCCCGGAGCGCGTGGAGCTCTTCCGCGAGCTGCTGGCGCTGGAGATGGAGCTGCGCGACCGCGACGGCACGCCGGTCGAGGCCGAAGAATACCGGCACCGCTTCCCCGAGCATTCCGACGAGGTCGACCACCTCTTCCTCGGGCGCGGGGCCGGGGCGAACGAGACGGTCGAGCTGCCGGCCGATCGCCGCTCGACGACGACCGAACGGAGCGGGGACCCGGCCACGACCTTGCCCGAGGGACCCGACCGGCCGAGGCGCGAGGCCGGCCGGGTCATCGGCCGCTACATGCTCGTCGAGCGGCTCGGCGGCGGCACGCAGGGGGACGTCTGGCGGGCCGTGCAGCTCGCGCCGTTCGTCCGGACCGTGGCCCTGAAGCTGCTGCCGCCGGGGACGGCGCTCGACGGCGAGCACGCCGAACGGCTCCGCAAGGAGGCCGAGCGGCCGTCGCGCCTGACCGACTCGGCGATCCTGCCCATCTTCGAGTTCGGTCAGGCCGACGGTCGTTGCTTCCTGTCGATGTTGCTGGTTGACGGCTTCACCCTCGCCGCCGTGATCCGCCAGCGTCGCGACCGCAAGGCGGGCCGGACGCCGGCCGAGCTGCACCGCCTGGCGATCGCGGCCGACGCCGCGTATTTCCCCGCCGTCGCGACCCTCCTGGCGCGGGTCGCGCGGGCGCTGGCCGCGGCGCACGCGGCGAAGGTCGTCCATCGCGACGTCAAGCCGTCGAACATCCTGCTGGACCGGGCCCACGAGGATCGCGTCTACCTGGCCGACTTCGGCCTGGCCCGCGACCTCGACGACCCGTCGGTCCACCCCGGCTACCTGCTGGGCACGTTGCTCTACATGCCCCCCGAGAAGCTCCTCGGCCGGGCCGACGCCGACGACGGCCGCGGCGACATCTATGCCCTGGGGGTGACCCTCTTCGAGGCCGCGACCCTGGCCCGGCCCTTCGACGTGCCGGGGGAGATCGCGATGGTGGCCAAGGCGTCGTTCCTGGCCACCACGCCACCCAAGCCGCCCCGGTCGGTCGAGCCCCGCCTGCCGCGCGACCTGGAGGCGATCGTCCTCAAGGCGATGGACCGCAACCTCGCGCTGCGGTACGCGTCGGCGACCGAGCTGGCCGAGGACCTCGAGCGGTTCGCCCGGGGCGAGGCGGTCCGGGCCCGGCCGCCCGGCCCGGCGCGGCGGGCCTGGCGCCGGCTCCGCCGGCACCGCGTGGCGGCCTTGGCGGCCGCGGCCCTCGCCCTGGTGGCCGCGACGGCGCTCACGGCCCGCGCGGTCGTCCACGCCCGCGACGTCCAGGATTTCGCCTCGCGGCGCCGACAGTTCCAGACGCTCCGCGACCGGGCCGCCGCCGCCCTGGCCGGCGGCCGGCTCGACGAGGCCCTCGACGCCTGGTCCCGCGCCGCCTTGCTCGACGGCGCCGACCCCGGGCTCAACGACCTCGGCGGCCGGATCACCGAGGCCGCCCTCCGCGAGGAGGTCGACGCCCCCGAGGGGGAGGACGCCCGCCGCGTCCATCACATCTACGCGATCTGGTCGAAGGCCACCGCGATGCCGGCCGGGATGCGTCGGCCGAAGGCCCAGATCCTCTTCGGCGTCCGCGACCTGGCCGTCGCCACCGACCCGCCCGGCGCGGTCGTCACCTTCCGCGCCACCCGGCGCGACGGCCGGCCGATCGACCTGGTCCTCTACCGGCTCCGGGCCGGCTCGGTCGACCGGCCGGCCACGCTGACCGAGGTCGTGCCGGGCGACCTCTGGGTCACGGCGACCGACCCGGCGACCGGGGCCTTCGCCGAGCGGCCGTACCACCTCGGCCGCGACCTGAACCCCGGCGAGTCGCCGCCGCCGTTGCGGCTGCGGCTCCCCCCGCGCGGCGGGCCGGCCCGGGGGATGGTCCGCGTCGCGGGCGGGTCGTTCTCGATGGGGGCCGACGACTCCTCGACCACGGCCGAGGGCCGCAAGGTGTTCCCGCCCCACTCCCCCGCGCACCCGGTCGACGTCGCCCCCTTCGACCTCGACGCCCGCGAGGTCACCCGTGGCGCGTTCCTCGCCTGGCTCGAACGCACCCGGACGCTGGCCCCCAAAGCCAGGGACCGCTGGCTCGCCGCCCTCTGGCCCGCCGGGCCCGACCCGGCCCACGACGACTGGCCGATGACCGACGTCCCCCACGACGTCGCCGTCGAGTTCGCCGCCGCGACCGGCTGCCGCCTGCCGACCGAGGAGGAGCTCGAGTATGCCGCGCGCGGCTCGACGGGCCGCCGCGTCCCCGAGGCCCTGGCCGGGCACGAGGCCCCGACCGGGCCCGAATGGCGCACGCTCCGCGCCGTCGGCGCGTTGCCGCAGGACAGCGTCGTCGCCCCCGGCGGCGGCGTCGTCTTCGACCTCTTCGCCAACGCGAGCGAGCTGACGCTCTTCCGCTATCGCCCCTACCCGCGCGCGACCGGCTTCCGGCCCCGTTCCGACGGCTGGAACGGCTTCGTCGTCCGCGCGGGGCTCGCCCCGGTCCGCGTCCGGGGCACCGAGACGCTCCGGCCCCTCGGCTTCCTGGAGCGATCCGTCATCCTGCCCGAGCAGCACCAACACTCCCTCGGGTTCCGTCGCGCCCGCCCGGCGACGCCGCTGTTCGCCGACCTGACCCCGACCGACCCCGGCCCCGCCGTCGGGGGCCGGCGGCCGGGGCCAGAATCCCCCCCCTTGACACCCCAGAGGCGAGATCTGCGATGAGCGACAAATCCCAACCCGCCGAGAAGGCGACGGGGGTCTATCCAGGTGGCGTCGAAACCCTGGACCTCCGCTTCCCCGTCGTGAACCTGATCGACGTCTACCCGGACGCGTCCTACAGCGGCCCGAGCTTCATCTACCAACCGCCGGGCGACACGACGCATTGGTATTCGTTCCAACTCGTCCTGGCGACGAGCAACTCGAGCGGCCACCCCAGCACCCAGTTCCGATTCAAGACCGGCGCCCCCCTGCAGTCGGTCTATTTGCCGTACATCCAGTCTGTCTCCCAGCCCACGCAGCTCGCGAGCCCGATGAGCAGGGCCGTCAACGTCCAGACGAGGGTGCTGTCCGGCTGCTCGTCGAGCCCGCAACTGGTCGGGCCCAACGTCATCGAGACCTGGGCCCTCAACCTCGTCGGCCCGTCCGCCGACTGCCGGCACGTCAGCCTCCGGTCGCCGGCGTCGACGACCAACTTCATCCCGTCGACCTGCGTCCATTTGAGTGTCCCACCGGGGTCGGGCCTGCCCGGGGTCTTCCGCCTCCACCTCAATACCGGTGCCCAGGCCTGCTTCCTCTGGCTCCAGGTCGACCCGGGTTGTAGCGCCGGCTCGTGCCCGACCGGCTACGCCGACGGCCCCCCTGACCTCTTCCTCCAATACGTGGGCCCCTGACGGCCCCAGGCCCATCTCCCCCGAGGAATCCCATGTCCACGCTCCCCACGCCGAACACCATCGACGTCACCGCCGAGGACGGGTCCCGCGTCGAGGCCGCCCACGGCAAGAGGAACCGGCGGCCCAAGTACCCGATCCCGCTCGTCGTGACCGACATCTACATCGACACGACCTTCAACGGCCCGAACATCATCTACCAGCCGCCCGGCGAGACCACCAACTACAGCTTCCAGGTCTTCCGCGCGACCCAGGACTCGACGGGCTCGACGACCACCGCCTTCGACTTCTACGGCAACGGGATGCTCCAGTATCTCTACATCCCGCTCGTCCAGCCCACCACCTCGTCCCCGAACGCCACACCCCCCTGCACCGCGGTGGTCGTGCAGACCGACGGCGTGGCGACCGAGGGCCCGCCGCCGACGCTCGACCAGGCCCCGCTGTACTACACGACCTTCTCCGTGACGCTCAACAAGACGACGGGCCTGGCGTTCCGGCATCGGAGCCTCGGCGCGGCGTCCAACGTGGCGCCGGCCAGCTACATCCCCGACGCCTGCGCCTTCCGATACCGCAGCGGCGGGTCGCCGAGCCAGCCCGAGGTGGTGCTCCGCCTGCACAACGTCCCGAGCATCACCAACCCGGTCGACTTCGTCTGGCGCAAGATCAACACCTGCTGTACCTCGGGGGTCTGTCCCCTCGGCCTCGCCAGCGGGCCCGAGGACCTGGTGATGCAAGCCCAATCCTTCGCCACCAGGCAGCACAAGTCGTCGTGAAGCAGGACGGGCCCCGCCCCTCCCGGAGTCACCGGGAGGGGCGGGGCCCGACCGTCCGACACGGACCTCATCGGCTAGGCGCCGACGGGCGTGGAGACGCGCCGGCGCCAGACGGCGGCGAGGACGAAGCCGAGGACCATCGCCGAGACCGCGGCGACGATCCCCTGGCCGCCCCCCTCGGTGAAGCCGTAGCTGTGCAGGCCGACGCCGAGCACGAAGTTGACCCCGTACCAGGCCATCAAGACCGACAGGAAGCAGACGACCGACAGGCAGACCAGGCCGAAGGTGTTGACCCAGCCGGCGAACCGGCCGTGGAGCGGGACGAGGTAGATCAACAGCGTGATGAGCGCCCAGACCTCCTTGTTGTCCCAGCCCCAGAAGCGGCCCCACGAGTAGTCGGCCCAGACGCCGCCGAGGATCGTGCCGGCGGCCACCAGCAGGACGCCGACCTGCATCGCGCGATAGATGAAGTTCGACAGCGGCTTGATCCGCGCCGCCGTGGCCCGGATGGTCTGGCCGGTCGGGTCGTCGTCCTTGGGCGGGCCGGCAGCCTGCCGGGCCCGGATCTCGGCGACGGTCGGCCGCGACAGGGTCGCGACCCCGCCCGCCTCGGCGGCGTGCGACCGCCGGCCGCTGTAGGCCGCGTCGCCGGCCAGCGCCGACTCGTCGAGCACCTCGGCCGAGGCGCCGGCCTCGAGGAACGTCGCGCGGCACTCGGCCCCTTGCATCGCGAGCAGGACGAGCGCGCCGCCGACGACGATCAACGCCGACGGCACCGCCCAGTAGCCCAGGAGGCCCGGGGCCAGGCCGATCGAGCGGAGGATCAGGTCGATGCTGCCGGCGTTGAGCAGGACCAGGCCGAGCGACTCCAGCCGCGCCGGGGCGCGGTTGGCGGCCTCGCCGGCCAGGGCGAAGAGGCTCGCCATCGTCGGGATGATCCCGAGCAGGGTCAGCACGATCAGCGGATAGTAGGCCCAGGGGCCGACCATCCCGCGCGATTGCGCCAGCAGGCCCGCCCCGCCCACGGCCAGCAGCGGCAGGCCCGGCGCCAGCCAGACGCCCAGCGTGCCCCAGTCGGCCCGGCGTCGGTAGATCGCCGAGAGGTAGTAGCCGGTCGCCAGCAATCCCAGGCCCATCGTCAGGGCGAAGGCGGCGTAGCTCGACACGATCGTCAGGACGTGGATCGTCAGCCAGAAGTTGTTCCGCAGGACCGGCGGCAGGCTCTTGATCTCCGGGTCGAGCAGGGCCACGTTCGCCGCCAGGACCGTCGCCAACAGCGCGATGCCCGTGCCGGCGACGGCCGCGAAGATCTTGCGGGTCCGGAGCTCCATCACGAAGCCCAGGATCGAGCAGATCATGGCCACCCAGATCACCGTCTCGGGCATGCCCGTCACCGGCGCGTAGCCGGTGATGATCACGCGGAGGGCGAAGCCATACGCTTCCAGCAGGATGCCGGCGCCGAAGGCCATCATGCCGAGCACGTAAAGGACGCGACGGGAGGCGGCGACGGCGCCGGTGCCGGCGGTGCCGAGGCCGAGGGCCAGCACGAGGCAGACGAGCCCGAGGCCGTGGGCCGTGGGCGCCTGGTAGAAGGGGGCGAAGCGGTTGTAATGGGTCTCGATGCCGACCTTGCGCTCGGTCGGGTAGTGCGTCGGGCTGGCCAGTCCCAGCGCGAGGGCAACTTGATGAGTCTCGTCGTCGGGCTGGCGGACCGGGTTGGCGCCGAGCGCCTCGCCCAGCGACCGGGCCGAGGCGACGACCGCGGCGGCGCGGCCTTGGTCGAGGTCGCCGGGGGCCTGCTCCTCGGCCGATCGGGCGGCCTGGTACGCCTCGCGGAGCGCGGCGACCTGCTTGGGCGGGAAGCCGGCGGCCGCGAGCTCCTCGGGCTTCGACTCGGCGATGATCCGCAGGGGGATCCAGTCGGCGTTGGCCTCGAGGTAGGCGGCGAGGTTGCGGTCGAACTCGGCGTCGCGGCCGGGGAGCTTGTGCTGCTCGGGCATCAGGTCGGCCAGGTACGCCCGGAGCCCCTCGGTCGCGTTCTCCTCCAGCGGGGTCAGCGGCCCGGCGGCGGTCGACGAGCCGTGGCCGGTGAGCTTGTCGACGGCGGCGGCCATGAACTTCAGGTACGCCTCGCCGTGCGGCCGGGGGACGGCCATGTCCATGTCGCGCCACTCGGCGAACTGCACGGTCCGGTCGCCGCGGAGGACGCGGTAGCGGTCGATCCGGTTGCCGACCTCCATGGCCCTCTTCTCGATGTCGGAGATCGCCGGCTGCGCCCCCTTCGAGACCGCGAGCATCGGCGCCTCGCTCCGGGCGGCGCGGCGGCGGATATCCATGACCCAGGTCTCGAACGGCACCCGGCGGCCGTCGACGGCGACCTTCACGCCCTCGACCTCGCGGGGCGCCAGCCACTTGCGGGCCTCGCCGAGTCGGGCCGCGAGGGCCTCCAGGGCCTTGCGGTCGTCGGCCGCGAGTCCCTTGACCCCGGCCAGCTTCGTCACCTCGGCGGCCGAGATCTTGTCCTGCTTGAGCAGGCGCTCGGCCTCGGCATTCGCGGCGTCGGGCACGCCCTGCTTCTCGGCCAGGGCCTTGAGCCTGGCGCGGGCCGTGTCGCCCAGCAGCATCTCCTTCAACGGCGTGTAGTCGACGAGGATGAACTCCTGGTCGTCCCAGAAGTCGGGGCGGACCGCCATGTCGAAGGCCGCGGCGACCGGGCCCCAGGCGGCGACGGCCTTGCCGTCGGCGTCGCGGAGGGTGATCGTCTCGCGGCCGAAGATCTGCTTGATCTCGAGCCGGGCGACGCTGTCCAGCGGCTTGACCCGGCCGTGGTGCAGGACGGCGAGCTTGCCGAGTGCCTGGTAGCCCTTGCCGTCGTGCCGGGCCACGCCCGACTTCTCCGGCCAGGCCACGACCGCCAGGGCCGCCGCCAGGAGCAGGCCCGAACCCATCCTGAAGATCACGCGCATCGGCCCCCTCCCATCGATTCGCTTCCGTAGGGCGTGTGCAACACGCCATCCGCGCCCGCGTCGTGTGGTCCGGCGTGTTGCACACGCCCTACGAGGATCGCTTCGCCTTCTTCTTCTCGGCCCGGGCCGCCTCGAGCTTGCCGCCGTCGGTGAAGATGCCGGCCCGCATGTAGAACTGGACGAACGTGCCGAAGACGACCAGGATGCAGCCGCCGTACTTGAGCCAGCGGCCGGGGTCGTAGCCGATCTGGAAGATCGACATGTACTGGCCGGTCTCGTTGCCGTCGTCGTCCTCCATCGCCCGGAAACTCGACTGGTAGAGCTTGTAGCCGCGGTGCTCCAGCGGCCGGTTCATCGAGATCGTGACGGGGCGGTCCTTGATCCCGCGGCCCTCGTCGGTGAGCACGACCTGGCTGACGTACTCGGCGGGGTTGCGGGTGCCGGGCTCCTTGACGACCTGGAAGTCGTTGAGCCGCAGCGTGAAGCCCAGCCGCTTGCGCTCCGAGTCGAAGGCCAGCCGGTACGTCCCCCGGCCGAGCGGGACGTAGCGGTAGCTCGGCTCCATGCCGCCGTTGGTCAGCCAGATCTCCTTCTTGTCGCCGTCGACGGTCAGCTCGACCTTCGCGGCGGGCACGCCGACCTCCTCCTTGCCCGGCTGGCGGGCGACGGGCACGTACGAGAATTGCTCGCGGGCGGCGGGCAGGTACGCCTCGACCTTGAAGGCCAGGGTCATCGCTTGGTTCGGGTTGCCGCCGAAGGCGACGGTCGACTGGCCGATCGTCAACTCGCCGAGGGGACGGATGCCGTCGCGGTTGGTGACGCGGCCGAAGAGCTTGCCGTCCCGGGTGGCGACGACCTCGACCAGGCCGCGGACCATCCCCGAGAGCGTCGGGACCGGGTAATAGCTGAGCTGGACCAGGGGGTCGGGGAACGCCCCCCCTTGCTCGCGCGGGGGGACGAACGTGGCGATCTTGGGGGCGGTCAGGCCCCAGTGCTCGACCTCGGGCCCGTCCCCCTTCTTGACCTTCATGAGCACGACCGGCACCGACGAGCCGGGCGAGTCCTCGGCGGCCGAGGTCTCGAACATCTGCGGCGAGACGGCCCGCTCGGCGACCTCGGTGACCGTCAGGTCGCTGCCGGGGAGCGTCACCCCCTTCGGGTCGATCGGCCAGTCGAAGGTGCGGGCCTTACCGTCCTTGTCGCGGTAGCGGAACCGGACGGCGCCCTGCTTCAGGCCCTTGGGGGGGTTGAGGAAGTCGTCCAGGAACGCCTTCTCGTCCTCCTGGGCGACGGCCTGGAACGCCAGCCGGACCCCGCCGGCCTCCTTGGCCTGGCGTCGGAACCGGCCCCCGGCCTGGAACCAGGCGGCGCGGTTGTAGACGTCGCTCTCGAAGAGGTCCATCGGCCGGATCGCGCCCGGGGGCGTGACGTTGACGCCGAGCTTGACGGTCGGCACCCCCGCCTCGACGTCCTCGACATGGTCGTAATGCCCGACGGCGCCCGGGTAGAATTCCTTGACGGCGACCTTGAACGGCGAGTCCGTGTCGCTGACGACCTGGTACGACCCCTCCGGCCAGCCGAAGACCCCGTGGTGGAACGGGTACTCGTGGCTGTCGAGCACCTTCGTCCCGTGCTTCTCGTCCATCTGGATCTCGTCGACCCGGATCAGGTCCACCCCCTGCTTGGTCATGGCGACCGGCACGTCGGCCTTCGGGTCCTCGACGATCGCGAACATCCCCTCCTCGCCCAGCCGCGCCGTGACGAGCGACCCGGCGAGCACGACCAGCAGGCCCGCGTGGGTGATGACGAAGCCGGTCTGGCGCTTCGTCCAGGGGTAGCGGATCAGGGCCGCGCAGAGGATGTTCGCGCCGAGGAAGCCGAGCAGGACGGCGAACGGCAGGCTCCGGTAGATCAGCGCCTGCGTCACGTTGATGCCGAGGAGCTGCGCCTCGCAGATCGTCGCGACGGCGAGGACGGTGGCCAGGCTCAAGAGGCTGATGACGGCCAGCTTCAACGACGCGAGGAACCGGAAGATCGCCCAGGGCGGCCCGTCCCCCCCGCGCCTCGGCTTCGGATCCGTCCTCGATTCGGGCTCCGGCGCGGCGGCCTTGGGCTTCTTGAGGGCAGTCGCCATAGAACGTCCACCTTCGGCGGGGAGGGCTCGCGGCCCGCTCGGGGGCCGCGGTCGTAGGGCGGGAGTCGTCGTCGATCGATAGTACGGGCGGAGGCGTCGAGTGGTTCGGTCACGGACCCTCGCCCGATTGTATGCGAATTCGCGGCGGAAGGCAAACACAGTCCGGCGGACTCTTTGAAAATTGTTGAACAAATCGCGGAGGGCCGGGCGCGGACTCGATTCCGCGAAGTCTTGGCCGGATCGCGTACAATGGGTTGTTAGGGAACGGGCCGCGGCGACGCCGGACCCACTCATCCTGTGCCGAGGCGAATCCCATGGCGACGGTCGAATCGAGCGCGACGTATACGCCCGAAGACCTCCTGGCGATGCCCGACGGCGACCGCTTCGAGCTGGTCGATGGCCACCTCGTGGAGCGGCCGATGGGCGCGATCTCGAGTCTGGTCGGCGCGGAAATCCTCCGGCTCGTCGGCAATTACAACCGAGAGCATCGACTCGGCCATGTCTTCGGCGCTGACGGCGGTTTCCAGTGCTTCCCCGACGACCCCGGACGGGTACGAAAGCCGGATGTATCGTTCCTTCGCCGGGGCCGTCTGCCGCGGGAGGAGGTCCCCGACGGCTACGTCGGGATCGCGCCGGATCTGGCGGTCGAGGTGCTTTCGCCCAACGATCAGCACTACGAGACGAGTGGGAAAATCGAGGAGTACCTGTCCGTCGGCGTCCGGTTGATCTGGGTCGTTGATCCCGTGTCGCGTACGGTGCTGATCTCCCGCGCCGATCGGACGATCCAAGGGCTTCGAGACAGCGACGAATTGAGCGGTGAGGACGTGCTGCCGGGGTTCCGGTGCCGGGTCGCCGAGGTCTTCGAGCCCATGAGGGCCGAGGCGGACGGGGCGAACTGAGGGGGTTGGCGAAGGTCTTCGAGGCAATTACCTGAGGATGGAGGCGGGTCGCGGAGGGCCGGTATCGTGCGAGGTCGTCGTTGTGATACGATGGCCGCGAGGCGTGCCGGCCAGCGAACGGACCCGACTGAGACAACGTGCCGATGGCGTCGACGAAGCGCGACTATTACGAGGTGCTCGGCGTGGAGCGGAACGCCACCGCCGACGACATCAAGAAGGCCTATCGCCAGCGGGCCTTGAAGGACCACCCCGACCGCAACCCCGGCGACGCCGAGGCCGAGCGGCGGTTCAAGGAGGCCGCGGAGGCCTACGAGGTCCTCTCCGACCAGCAGAAGCGGCAGCGCTACGACCGCTACGGGCACGTCGGGCTCGAGGGGGCCGGCGTCCACGACTTCCGCAACGCCGACGACATCATGGCCGCCTTCTCCGACATCTTCGGCGGCGGCCTCTTCGGCGACATGTTCGCCGCCCGCCGCCGCGGCCCGCGGCCGGGCCTGGACCTGCGCGTCAACCTCGAGATCGACCTGATCGAGGCCGCCCGCGGCGCCACCAAGCCGATCCAGATCAGCCGCCAGGAGGTCTGCGACGACTGCAACGGCACCGGCGCCCGCAAGGGGACCAAGCCGGTGACGTGCGACTACTGCCGCGGCCAGGGGCAGGTGGTGCAGTCGCGCGGCTTCTTCCAGCTCGCCACGACCTGCCCGGCCTGCGGCGGCCAGGGGACCCGGATCACCGACCCCTGCCCCAAGTGCCGCGGCGGCGGCCGATTGGGCGTCGAAGTCGGCCTGAACGTGACCATCCCCCCCGGCGTCGACACGGGCATGACCGTCCAGGTCCGCGGCCAGGGGGAGCCGGGCGACCTCGGCGCGCCGCGGGGCAACCTGCGGGTCCAGCTCTACGTCCGCCGCCACCCGTTCTTCGAGCGCCGCGGCAACGACCTGATCTGCCAGGTGCCGATCAGCTTCCCCCAGGCGGCGCTGGGGGCCGAGGTCGAGGTGCCGACGCTCGACGGGCCCGACCACCTGGCGATCCCCCGCGGCACCCAGAGCGGCGACCTGTTGCGACTGAAGGGGCGCGGCATGCCCGACATCAACGGCCGGGGCCGCGGCGACGAGCTCATCGAGGTCGTCGTCGAGACCCCCCGCCGGCTCAGCCCCCGCCAGGAGGAACTCCTCCGCGAGCTCGCCGAGCTCGACCACGAGGACGTCAGCCCCCGGCGCAGGAGCTTCCTCGAGAAGCTCCGCGACGCCTTCTTCACCGAGGAGCCCGAGCCCGCCGACGAGTCGGAGTGAGCCGGACGGCCCCGACCGCCGGGCCGCGGCCCGGTCGACACGAGACAGCGCGGCCGCTCGACCTGTTGGATTGAGGACGACGACCCATGAACCCCGACCCCACCACCAACGACACCGAGGCCCAGGCCCCCGCCGACCCGGGCGCCGCCGGCACCCCGGCCGACGAGCTGGCGGAGGCCCGCCGCCAGCGCGACGAATACCTCGAGCTGCTCCAGCGCAGCCGCGCCGAGTTCGAGAACTACCGCAAGCGGGCCAAGGCCCAGGCCGACGCCGACCGCCAGTACGCCGTCGCCGCCCTGGCCAAGGACCTGCTCGAGGTCGTCGACAACGCCGCCCGCGGCGCCGAGGCCGCCCGGGTCGGCGGCGGCGCGCAGGGGCTCGTCGAGGGCTTCGAGATGGTCCTCAAGCAACTGCACGACACCCTGGCCAAGCACGGCGTCGAGCCGATCGACGCCAAGGGCCAGCCCTTCGACCCCAACCTCCACGAGGCCCTCGCCCACCGGCCCCACCCCGAGCACCCCGAGGGGACCGTCGTCGACGAGCTGGCCCGCGGCTATCGCCTCCGCGACCGCGTCCTCCGCCCCTCGCGCGTCGCCGTCTCGGCGGGGCCGGAAAAATGACACCGAGGCATCCCTTCAGCGAACGGAGTTGATGGATCGATATGCCGACCTACGACTATATCTGCGACGCCTGTGGCCACGAGTTCGACGCCTTCGAGTCGATCAAGTCCGACCCGCAGCGGGTCTGCCCGTCGTGCCACGAGGAGCGCCTGAGGCGCAAGATCGGCCCCGGTGCGGCGATCCTGTTCAAGGGGTCGGGCTTCTACCAGACCGACTACCGCAGCGAGTCGTACAAGCAGAAGGCCAAGGCCGACAAGCCCGCCGAGTCGTCGTCGGGCAAGTCGTCGGAGTCGGCGTCCTCGTCGACGACGGGCAGTTCGGGCTCCTCCTCGACGTCGACCGGGGGGAGTAAGGCGGCCGACTCATGATCCGCGGTCGCTGCCCGATCTGCTCGAAGTCCTTCGAGGTCGCCTCGCTCGACGACCTGCCGAGCTTCCCCTTCTGCTCCGACCGCTGCCGCCTCATCGACCTCGGCCGCTGGATCGACGGCGACTACTCCATCCCCGGCCCCCCCGCGCCCGAGGGCGACGAGGAAGACGATCGAAGGCCAACCGAGGGGTCGTGCCTCGATGTCCCCTAGGGATCGTTGGCGATCTCCCCGCCGAACGGGGTCATCAGGGCGCGAACGACAGATGGGGCCGTCGTGTAATGGATCGGTCGCACCGAGCCGTCCGCGAAGACGAACTGGGCACCGGACGGGTGGGGCGAGCCCCATCGATCCGCGAAGAACACGCCCGGCGTATCGAGTTGGACTGTCGTGCCGAAACGCTGTGTGCCGCCTGAGCCGCCCGTGAAATAGGGCTCGTCCCAATACCAGGTCGGCTTCTCATAATTCAAGGGGTCGATCGACTTCTCACCCGCGAGGATCGTGTGCGACGTTCCGTCGACGAACCGCGAGATGGGCAGGCATCCCGGCCGATTCGGGATCGCCAGCCCGTTGGCCGCGTAATCCGTCTTCGCCCAGGCCCACCCCCCGCCGACGTATTGGCCGTAGATGTCGTCCACGGGGGCCATCACCATCGGCCTGCCCCGAGCCGGGCAGGCGAACGTATCCACGGCCGCCTGCCAATTCTGCCCCTGATAGATGTTGTTCTGCTCGAGGAAGGGCAAGATGGCATACGCCCAAGAGCCGGTCTGCTCTCGCGGCGATCGCTGGGGCACGCCCACCCCCCAGTTGAATCGAGCGTCCTGGACGTTGTCGAACGTGGAAACAACGAATCGCCCCCCCCTTCCGAAGGAATAGTCTGACTACCGTCCCAGCCGCCGTTGCTGGGGAAGACGTTGTAGGCGTCGTGATGCATCTGGATGGCCATGCCGAGCTGCCGCAGCCTGTTGCCGCACGAGACCCGGTCGGCGGCCTCGCGCGCCTGCTGGACGGCCGGGATCGTGAGCCCGAGGACGATCGAGATGATGCTGATCGTGACGAGCAGTTCGACGAGGGTGAACGCGGCTCGTCGCGGCGAGGGGGCGGGTCGCATCATTCGTCCTCCGTACTATCGAGGGGGATCGGTCAAGGCCGGCGCGATCCGGGACCGCCCCCAAGCGGGGCACTCGGGCGCGGCGGCCGACCGAGTCGGGCGCGAATCCGATCGGCATCCGCCGCGGTAATCCGGTAAATGAAGATCGAATAGCCGGACTTGGCAGTGGGTTCGAAATTGTGAAAATAGGAATAATCATTCTGGTCGATGGGGTTCGTCCCCCCGGGCTCACCGGCAAGGAGATAAGCGCTGAGGGCATACCAACCGGGGGGGAGCCCGGCGGCGCGGACGGCGTCGGCGCGGGGGATCGAGCGCGAGGCCAGGCCGATCGATTGCGGATCGATGTCTCCGTAATAGGCGAGGCCCAACGGCCGAGCCTCGGGATGCCGATCGACCCAATCCTTCAGGAACAACAGGTCCTGGCCCCAATCGATGTTCGATTCGGTGAGATGTTTCCAGCCGCGGTCCGGGCCACCGGCGATCTCATTGAAATACGACAATTCATGGGGGTGGACCCGAGCCAGCGCGATCCCATCCCAGGCGATCGCCCCCAGGATCAGCACGCTCCCCGCAAGGACCGGCGCGGGGCCTCGACCGCCGCCGGTCCGGGAATTCCAACCCGTTTCGGGCACGATCCCGACCCGGCTGATCCCGAGGAAGAGGAACGGGAAGGCGGGGAGGACGTAGCGCACCGAAGCGAACTGATTCCTCATGCTGAACGTGAGCAAAGTCACGATGGCAATCATCGGGAGCCAGATCAGGGCCTCATCGATCCGGCGTGCCCGATACCGCCGGCTCCAACAGGCCAGCCCGAGGGCCATGCCCGTGAGGAGGAGGGTCCCTAGGGGTAACTTCAACGCCATCGTATACAGATAATACGGCCACCACATTTCATGAACCCAATGCCCTCGAACAAACATCCAACCGTCGGGCTCCGACACGCTGATCTGGTGATCCAATCCCCGGAGGAAGGCTTCGGGGATCGGGATCGGGCAGCGCGTGGCCCAGGACCCCCGGATCGTGGGCGAGTCGACCCATCGCGTGACCAGGCGCGACCGGAAGGATAGCGCGCCGAGCGGCCGGCAAGTCCCCTCCAGATTGTAGCCCAGATTGACCACGAGGAGGCACATCGCCAGCACGGTCGCTAGGTGGGCCCATCGGGGCCTGTCCTCCGAAACGTCGGACGATCCGGGCCGCCGTCGGCGCGCCATCGGCCACATGAGGACGACGATCGGCGCCAGGACCAGCATCGTGAACTTGCTCAACAGGGCGAGGCCGAGCAACCACCCCGCGAAGACGGCCCCGAGCCGGTCGGGGCGGCGCAGATAGGACCACAGCGAATACATGGCCGCCGTGCCGACCACGCTGGTCCCCAGATCGACGGTACATACGCCAGCCCAGCCGACCACGGTGGCACACAACGACCACAGCGCCACCGCGACGAGGCCCGCTCCGGGCCCGAACAACCGAGACCCCCAGCGATAGAGGAGCCAGCCACCCAAGACCGAGAGCGCCACGTTGACGAGACGGCATCGTAAGATAAAACCCTGGTATTTCCCTCGGTTGGCTTCGGTAAATTGGTGGTTCTGTAAGGTCCAGTCTTCGGTCAGGGTACTACGGATCGAATCGGGGAGGCGTGTGCCCGACGCGGCCATTGGCAGGGAGGTCAACATTTTGATGAGAGGGGGATTCACATAATAATAATCGAATCGCCGCTGCTCCCAGGCGAGCAGCCCCGAGAGGAGGTGACCCCCTTCGTCGACCGTCACGCAATGCCGACGCAGGCTATCCACCGCGAACGCGGCGTGCAGGGCAAGGAGCACGAGGACCGGCGTGCGCGGACATCGAAACGGGGCGCTGAGCCGACGAATTGTCCGTCGATAGCCCGCTCGCATGGGCCGGGACCTCACGCGGTTGACGAACCGTGCGCCGAGCGATGGCGGAGGTAGAATGCGAGAAGCAGGCAGACGATCCCGGCGCCGAGGGCGATGGCGAACCACGGGATCGGCCGCCGCGGGCCGGCCGGCTCGGGGAGGCCGAACGCCGTCATCGTGAACTCGCCGCTCGGCACGTCGGCTTCCTTCAGGTTGAAGTCGATGCGCCAACTCTCAACGAAGCTCTTCTTGGGGTAATTGAGTGTCTCTGCGACCTTCTTGATGACCGCGAATCCATCCGAGAGCACGTCGTAGTCGAACGTCGCCGTCGAGGCAGCGACCATGGTTTCGTCGAGTTGCCACCATTTTAGATTCATATCGAATTCGCGGATCACCCAATCGTGATCCGGGTCGTAGACGACCCACCCTTTCAGGGAAGGGAGCCTCGGCTTGTCCGACGGGGCTCGATACTCGATGCCGACCTTGATCCAGGTCGTGTCCCCGCGCTTCACGGGGGTCGCATCCTTGAGCGTGAAGCCCGGCTCGCCGACGACGACACGCAGCGGGTCGAAGATCAGGGTGTAGGTGAACGGACACGTCAACCACAGTTCCAGATCCTCGTTGGGTGGGTCCTTCAACGAGAACCCATCGCTCGGGTCGGTGTCGACACCGATCGCCACCCAGGGACTTGTCGGCGAACTGCGCCGGAGTTCGAAGCCGTAACGAGGATTGACGACCGAAACCCGGCCCGTCGTCTTGGGCTCGCTATCCTTCAGCAGATCCTGGTGGAGCAGGAGCAAGCATCCCGGTCGATGCTTGATCTCGAACCAGCGCTCCCGGACGAGGCCCTTGACGGGTTTCTGTTCCTCGCCCTTGAAGCGGACCGTCCCCTGGAGCTTCTCGACCCTGGCCCGGTATCGTTCCCACGCCTTGGGGGCCTCGTCGAGGAAGCGCTGCCGCCAGGCACTGGCCTCATCGGCGCGGACGGAACGAGTCATCAATCGATCCGGGCTCGCGGCCAGGATCAAAAGGGTCGTCACCGAGATTGACCGGAGCTTCACGGACATGACCGGCGACCCTCCGGGTTCGGGCGGTTCAGATCGGGCTTCGACGGACCGATCGTGCCCCCGCCGCTGCATGGACGGGGGCACGACGACTCGGTTACGCCAGGGCCAGCCTGCCGGGACGGGCCGTCAATTGCAGACGCAATCTGACTGTTTATCTTGGCAGGTGCATGACGCACAGCCCGTCGCAACCGGGCATGTGCCTTTGCTGCATTGGGGCGGCAAACAATTGTTCGTGGTGCAGCTTGCGCATCCGCCCGTGCCCTGGGCCCGCGCCCGGCTCTGGGGCGCCAGCAGAATGCTGGCCATGAGGAAGGCCGCGCCGATGGAGCCGAAGAGCCACGATGCCGCGTCGTTGAGTCGAGTCACCGTCATGCCTCCGCGAGAAGTGGACCTGGCGACCAGCGACCCCACGAAGGGTCGGAGGACGCCGGTCCGGGTCAAGATCCTGGGCGGTCATCCGTAGGCACGACTCGCCCGGTCACTCCGGCGAGGGCCTCCGGCTGATTCCGATCGTCCGTGTAGAAGATGAACGAGCGGCTGAACGACCCCGTCGTACCTCCGATCTTCACGACGACATCGAGCGTTCGCGACCCATGAGCCGAGACGTCGGCCGGCAGGTCATCGGCCGCCATGCAGGAACAGTCCGACGTACCGCCGAAGATGTGGATGGGATGATCGGTATGATTCACGAGCCGCACGCGGAACGTCTGACTCGTTCCCGGAACCAGGCGCCCCAGGTCGGTGAAGCTCGGTTGGACATCGAGAGATTCGCCGCGCCAGGATGCGAGGGTCTCGTTCACCGAGGAGCCGCGTCGATGGATCGCGAGATATCCCAGCGCGAGGAGGACCGCCCCGCCCAGAAACCACATGCAACCGGTCAAGATGGTTCGCTGAAGCGATGGCAGAAGTCGGTGCCTCGACGCTTCACCACCGGGCCGCCATCGGCTCAACGCGATCACCAGCGCGAGATCGGCGAAAAACGTGTACCAGGGGTGGATTGCGAGGCGGCTGCCGAGACATCCACAGGACGATCGGCCGATCCATGCCAGATTCAGGCTGACCAATGCCATCCCGGCGAAGAAGACGACGGCCGCGCGCCAGGCGATCGCGGGGGCGATCCCGAGAATGAGCCAAAGCCCCAGGAGGATCTCCAGGTCGGCGACGGCCATCAGGGTCGAGGGCGAGGCGAACGGAGACGCGGGCGAGACGGCCCCCATCACCAGATCGCGAATCTTCAAACCCGCCGCGACCAGCAGGATCAGGCCCGCGATCCAGCGAGTGATGCCCCAACCCGACGCCGCGGGATGATCCGCGTCGACCCAATCGCGTCGCAAGAAATTGAAGTATCGATTTCTCTTGATCCCCCCCCCGCGTCGACGAGTGGAAGTTTCATGAGATCTGCCCCTGAGGTCGGATCGAAAGGAATCGGGATTATATCGAAGTCTACAGTGGCCGCGCGAGATCGTCAACGACAAAAGTCGGCGCGAGGCGTTTTTTTTCGACCGACTCGGCGGGTGGCATGCTCTGTGAGGGCGTGCCACCCGCGGAGGTCAGCTCAACGCCTTGTCGGCGCGGGTGATGAGGTCGACGACGGGCAGGCCGTGGGGGCAGGCGGCCTGGGCGGCGGGGAGGTCGGCCTCGGCGAGGGCGCGGGCCTCGGGGGGGAGGGCCTGGTAGAGGGCGCGGGCCTCCTGGCGCTTGCCGTAGACCTCGTAGTAGCGGAGGTAGCGGAGCACGGTGGCGACCGGGACCCCCTTGGCGGCGGTCTCGCAGAGGTGGCCGCAGCCGTGGCAGTACAGGTGCGCGGTGCGCACGCGGTGCTCCTCGAGGAGCCGGGCCTGCTTGGCGGTCAGCGGCTCGCGGGCCGCGGCGGTGTTGTCGCGGAACTGGTCGCGGTTGGTCATCTCGCTGACGACGACCTGGAAGCGCTCGTCGGCGAAGACGGCCTTGATCGCGGCCTGATACTTGTTGAAGCCCTTGCCCTTGAACTCGTCGAACTTGGGCGAAGGCCCTTGCTCCTGGAACGAGCCGGCGCCGCCCTGAGTCTTCATGGCGACGAGGCCGAGGTTGGCCTTCGACGCCTTGTCGACGGCGCGGCGGATGACGTCGGCGTCCATGGTGCGGTAGTTGTACTGGATCATGATCTGGTCGATCCAGCCGCACTCGGCCGCGGCCTCGACGACCTCGGGCAGCCGCTTGTCGTGGCAGCTCAGGCCGGCGAAGCGGATCTTGCCGGCCTTCTTCAGCGCCTCGAAGGCGGCCTTGTAGGCCGGGTCCTTCAGGACGGGGATGTTGCCGCCGGTCATGCCGTGCATGTAGAAGGAGTCGACGTGGTCGGTCCGGAGCCGCTCGAGGCTCTTGTCGAGGTGGTTGCGCATCTCGGCGGGGTCGCGGCCGACGCCGTAGGCGTTGGTCTTGGTGACTAGGTAGACCTCCTTGCGGAGGCCGCTGCGCTCCAGGGCGAGGCCGGTCTGCTTCTCGGCCTGGCCGCGGGAGTAGCCCTCGGCCGTGTCGATGTAGCGGACGCCGTTCTTGAGCATCTCCTGGACGAAGCCCGGGGCGACGTCCCAGCTCGTGCCCATGCCGAGCCGCGAGACCTTCGCGCCGGTCTTGCCCAGGATGATCTGCGGCAGTTCCTTCTCGTCCGGCGCGGCGACCGCCAACGCGCCCGAGGTCGCCGACAGGGCCGCGCCGGTGGCCGCGGCCGTCTTCAGGAACCGACGCCGGCTGCCCCCACAGGACCCTTGCGTGCCTTCCATCGTCCCTCGCCCTCGCCGTTGTACGCCGTATGGAAACGGGCCGCGGCCCGCGGACGCGCAGCCCGTTGCCGACGCGCCGCCCCGCATTCTGGCCACGTCCCGCCGCGGCGGTCAACAAGGCTCCAACATTCGCGCCGCCGGGGCCCGGTCGACCCGATCAATCCGATCGACCGGGCCGCGGCGGCCGGAGTCGGCTCACTCCTTGGGCAAGGGAGGCAGGTCCTCGGGCGGCAAGGTCGGCAGGTCGTCGTCGGGGCCGGCGGCCGGCGCCGGTGTCGGGTCCGGTGCGACGACCGGCGCCGGTGTCGGGGCGGGTGCGGCGGCCGAGGCCGGGGCGACGCCGGGGTCGGCGGCGGGTTGCCCGGTGAGGTGGCTGGCCTCGCCGGCCGGGACCGCCGGCGGCACCGGGCTGGGGGCCGGGCCGAGCGGGCCGAGCGGCGCCGGCAGGGGGATCTTCGGGTCGAGCGGTCGCAGGCCCGGCGACGGCTGGGGAATGACCGGGTCGGCGACGGGCCCGCTGGCCGGGGGCAGCGGGTGGAGGTTGCCGTTGGGCCGGAACGGGACCTGGAAGTGGCCGGCCTGCTGGTCGCGGGCCTGGATGTACGCCTTGCGCGGCTGCGGCCCTTCGGCCACCGCGATGTTGTCGTACGCCAGCAGCGTCCCCTTGGCCTCCTCCAGCGCGGCGATCGAGATGTTGTAGCTGGTCTTGTACTGCGCCTCGAGGGCGACGGCCCGCGACCAGGTGTTCAGGGCGTTGAGGTACTGGTCGATGGTGATCGTCCCCTGCTCGTAGAAGGCCTGCTGGGCCTCGAGGTTCTGCTGGGCCGCGTCGCGGAGCCGGCCGGCGGTCTTGAATTGCTTGTAGTTGGCGTCGACCTCGAGGAAGAAACGGGCCAGGGCGTGGGTCGTCTGGTGGACGACCTGCTGGAGGATCGCCCGCTGCCGCAGCAGGTTCAACTGCTGCTGCCGCACGTTGGCCAAGGCGGCACGGAAGCCCAGGGGGATCTGGAGGGTGAAGCCGACCTGATAGGTCTGGAAATTGTGGAAGTAGCCCGGCTGGCCGTTGAGGCCGGAGGCGCGCTGCTGGAGTTGGATCAGCGGGTCGATCGCCTTGATCGCGGCGCCGGTGCCGACGGACTCGGCCTGGTCGAGCAGGTGGCCGAAGCCATTCCACTGGTAGAGGGCCTGGAAGTTCAGGGCCGGCAGGAGCTGGTTGCGGGCCAGCAGGAGCTGGAGCTCGTTGAGGCGCACCAGCAGGGTGTTGCGGACGATGTCGGGCTGGAACGAGATCATCTGCGAGAGGCTGACCTCCCAGTTCGGCTCGAGGCGGGCCTCGGTCGGCTCGGTGACGGGGATGATCCGGCGGTTGTCGGTCGGCTTCAGGCCGAGGATGTTGCGGAGCTGGCGCTCGGTGGTGATGACGTCGGAGGTGGCCGTGACCAGGTCGAGCCGGAACTGCTCGAGCTGCTGGCGGGCGGCGGCGACGCTCGGGATGGCGCCGGTGCCGGCCTCGAGCCGGGCCTGCTCGCGGCGGAGGACCTCCTCGCCGAGCTGCACGGCCGTCTCGCGGCTCCAGAGCTGGACGTGCTGCTGGGCCAGCGCCCAGTACTGCTGCTCGATCGACCGGACCTCTTCCTGGACGGCGGCCTTGAAGGTCCAGACGGCGGTGTCGGCGTTGAGCCGGGCGATGACGATCTGGGCGCGGTTGGCCTCGAGGCCGCTGTACTGCGTCACCTGGCCGTTGGGGCTCTGGGTGGCCCCGAGCAGGGGCTGGACGAACTGGAGCTGCGTGGCGGTCGTCCAGGCGCCCTGGAAGACGTTGGTCGGGCTGTTGGTGCCCAGGAAGTTCATGTTGTGCGCCAGGGTGACGAGGCCGCCGGTGCCGGTCAGCTTCTGGACCTGGTTGGTGAAGGCCTCGGTCTGCTGGTCGAAGATGACCGGGTACTTCACCGCCGCGGTGCTGAAGGTGCCGGCCTGGATCGCGTTGTTGAACGGCTGCTCGGAGCGGCCCCAGGTCGCCGAGCTGGTGAGCTGGGCGTCGAACTTCGCCAGCGCCAGCGCGATCTGGGTCTCCTGGATCGCCGGGTCGTAGACGGTCGTCAGGTTGCCCTGGCCCAGGGCGCCGCCGGCGGCGGTGGCGATCGGCGTCGGCTCGAAGCCGCCGACCGGGATGCCCTGGGCGCCGAGCGAGATGACGCGGACGACCTCGGAGTTGTCCAGGCCGATGCGGATGGCGTCCTGGAGCGTCAGCGGCCAGGGCTCCTTGCCGTCGGGGTCCTGTGGGGTCCGGGGCGGGTCGACCGAGGGCAAGGGGACCAGCGAGCGGCGCTCGACGTAATTGGCCTGCTGGACGTCCCGGTCCTGCTGCTCCAGGCTCCTGGGCTCGGGCTCGGCGTGCGGGACCGCCTTCGCCTTCGCCTGGTCGAGGTAGGGCAGCCGCTGGCAGCCGACGGCGGAGCAGAACGCCGCCGCCAGCGCCAGCCGGGTTCCTCGCTTGGTCAATCGCATGGCCAGTCCGTCCTTGACTTTGAGTGCCCTGAGACGGGCAGGCCCGGGCCGTTTCGGCAACGTCGGCCCGGTCGCCCCTCCAACCCCCGCCGGCGAACCTCGGACCGCGGCGGTCACGGGACCTTCCCGCCGACCCGAGGCCGCGCGTGGCCGTCCAAAGGGTTCGACCTGTCGCAATGGATCGGTTCTCGCGGACGTGCGTCTTGAGAGGACCCTGCGGATTCTATGGATTCTGCCGATTGCCACCAGCCCAATGCGCGCGACGATCGGCGCGAGGCACCGCGGGCCCCCGGCCCCACAACGGGACGCCTCGCCGGCCGAGCTTCCCGACGCCTCAGCCCCGGCCCTGCGACGCGACGGCGGCGGCAGCCGCGGCCACGCGCTCGCGACGGCGGTCGCGCCGCTTCTTCAGCAGCATCAGCTCGCCGGGCATCGACCCCTCCAGCGCGTGGCCGAGGAACTGGGCGAGGTAGCCGCCGACGAACAGCGTCAGGGCCAGCAGGAAGACCGGCACCGAGACGAGGAAGACGTAGATGGGGATGAAGACGACCCCGAGGATCGTCGGCGGGATACCGATCATGTGCAGCACGAAGCTGACCGGCCCGCAGTGCCGCTCGAGCCAGTTCGAGACGATCGGGCAGGGCTGGTGGGGCGGGCAGAGCATCGCGGGGCGATCCCGGGCCCGGCGCGACGGCCGGGCGTTTGCTTGACGGGCACGCGCGCTTGCGGTTAGCTTTGGAACGCCGTCGCGGACCCGATTCCCCAGCATAATGCCCCGCCCCGGCGCCCGCAACCACCGTCCCGGCCCGGCACCGGGCCCGGGCCCGTTTTCCCGCAATCCCGGCCCAGGCGAGATGAGACGATGGCCCACCAGGTGACCCTGATCCCCGGCGACGGCGTCGGCCCCGAGCTGGCCGAGGCGACGCGGATGTGCATCGACGCGACCGGCGTCGCCATCGACTGGGACGTCCAGGAGGCCGGCGTCGACGTCATGGAACGCCTCGGCACCCCCGTCCCCGACGGCGTCCTGGAGTCGATCCGACGCACCGGCGTCGCGCTGAAGGCCCCGATCACCACCCCCGTCGGCACCGGCTTCCGCAGCGTCAACGTCTACCTCCGCCAGGCGCTGGACCTCTACGCCTGCGTCCGGCCCTGCAAGCAATACAAGGGCGTCCGCACCTTCTTCAGCGACACCAAGGTCGATCTCGTCATCGTCCGCGAGAACACCGAGGACCTCTACCTCGGCTGCGAGTTCGAGCGCGGCAAGCCCGAGACCGCCGAGCTGATCGCCGCCATCCAGCGCCTCAACGGCAAGGCGATCCGGCCCGACTCCGGCATCTCGATCAAGCCGATCTCCGTCACCGGCACCCGCCGGATCGTCCAGTACGCCTTCGAGTACGCCCGCCGCCACGGCCGCAAGAAGGTCACCGCCGTCCACAAGGCCAACATCCTCAAGTTCTCCGACGGCCTGTTCCTCGAGGTCGCCCGCGAGGTCGCCAAGGGCTACACCGACGTCGAATTCGAGGACCGCATCGTCGATAACATGTGCATGCAGCTCGTGCAGAAGCCCGAGCTGTACGACGTGCTCGTCCTGCCGAACCTCTACGGCGACATCCTCTCGGACCTCGGCGCCGGCTTGGTCGGCGGCCTGGGCGTGGCCCCCGGCGCCAACATCGGCGAGAAGGGGGCCGTCTTCGAGGCGACCCACGGCTCGGCGCCGAAGTACAAGGGCCAGTGGAAGATGAACCCCACCGCCCTGATCCTCTCCGGCGCCTTGATGCTCGACCACCTCGGCGAGGCCGCCGCCGCGAAGCGCCTCGAGGACGCCGTCGCCCGCGTCATCGCCGCGGGCAAGGACGTCACCTACGACATGAAGCCCCACCGCGACGACCCCACCGCCGTCGGCACCCTCGACATGGCCCGCGCCATCATCAAGGCGATGGGGGTGTGAGCCCGATGAGAGAGGCCGCACGGAAGTCATTCACCTTCCGACTCGTCCTCGCGGGGCCTTCCGAGCTCACGGACGAACTCGAAATGGCCGTTCTCGATGCCGGCTGCGATGATGCCCTGCTCGGGGTCGTTGACGGTGAACCCTTTCTGATCTTCCACCGCGAGGCGCCGACCTTCCGCGACGCCCTGCTCTCCGCGGTCGACGCCACGGAACGGGCGGGGTTAGAGTTAATCCGAGTGGAGCCAGAATAGGTTCGCACTATCTCCGTCGAACGGTACCGAGATGACGCCCCCGACGCGCGAATCCATCATCGAGGCCGCGAGAAGAGTTGCTTCAGAGGCGGGCGGGGTCTTGTCTCGTGCGGATTTCGAGCGGTCCACCGGGATTTCCCAGCACCATTTATACAAGCTCTTCCCTGATGGAGGTTGGAGCGAGGTACTCAGGATTTCCGGCATTCAGCGGCACCCGTTACATAATGAGCCGATGACTGACGAGGAA
Organism: Isosphaeraceae bacterium; assembly: GCA_035551935.1. Taxonomy (GTDB): domain Bacteria; phylum Planctomycetota; class Planctomycetia; order Isosphaerales; family Isosphaeraceae; genus DASZMJ01. Next base: position 672 of record DASZMJ010000488.1, on the reverse strand, counting down.
TTGCTCGCCGAGTTCCATCGCGTCGCATCTGACTTAGGAAGAGTCCCCACCGGCCCCCAATTCGGCTCGCGAGCAAGCGTTTCGTACGATGTAGTCCGCAAACGATTCGGTGGTATGCAAGGGACACTGCGTCGTTACTGCGCCTGGCTTGAGGAACACGAGCCGACATCTCCGTTGTTGTCTCAACTTCGAACCACGTCGCGGCACGAACTCATCGCTGCTCCGAGCATCGATCCACAAGTTGTTAGTCCGTTGAAGGTCAGTTGGCCGAAAGGAGCAGGACCGCAGTTCGGTCCCCCGATCGACTTTCGCGGGCTCCCAGGGCAAACGCATCTAATTCACAAATCCTTGTCTGCAAAGAACTTGCGACTAGTTGAATTCCGTGCACTAGATTGCAAATCCTTGCAGGACAAGGATTTGCGAAACACGTGCGTTCGCCCTGCGCGGGCTCCGACATGCTCCAATTAACGAGCAAGGGGTCGTTTTTCTTTTCGGAATGGTGAGTTACGAACTCGGCTTCAGCGTCGAGGCTGTCCAGGCAGGCTATCCGGACTGCGAGGCCAAGAGGTGCATCGATCATCAGAGTAGACGATGGCAGCGAGTAAGGATCGAGTTCGAGTTCTGGAGCAGCAACTTCAAGGACCATGGTCATGACCCAGGGCGAACGCACGT
>DASZMJ010000487.1:0-16709 GCA_035551935.1 Isosphaeraceae bacterium | reverse complement strand
GCGGGACGGGTCGGTATCGTGGTCACTTGGCGCCAGGCACGGACGGGACGGCCGGGTTGGCGGCCGGGGGCGTCGCCGGCACGCCGGGGACGCCCCCGGCCGGGGCCCCGGCGACCGGGACCTGGCCCTTCTTGGCCACGGCCGCCTGGCGGGCGGCCTCGGCCTCGTTGGCCTTCTCCGAGAGCTTCGCCGAGACCTTCTTGAACTCGTCCTCGCTCGGCACCTTCAGCGCGCCGGTGACCTTGGCCGCGGCCTCCTGCATCTTCTTGTCGAGGTCGGCGGTCTGGGTCTGGAGCTCGGCGTCGGTCGGCTGCTTGGCGGGGGGCGTCCAGGCGAACTGGATCAGGAAGTCGGTGCGGGTCCGCGTGGTGATCTTGTCGTCCTTCTTCTCGGCCTTGCCGGCGCCGGCGCCGAAGCCGCCGTAGCCGCCCATGCCGGCCCCCGGACCGTAGCCGCCGCCGGCGCTGCCCCCGCCGCCGGCGCTGCCCCCGCCGCCCCCGGGACCGTAGCCGGGGGGCACCATGCCGCCCTTGCCGCCGCCGGCGCCGCCGCCGGCCGCGTACTGGTCCATCCCCCCGGCGCCGCCGCCGGACTGGGCCGCCGCCCGCGGCAACAGCGGCACGTCGCTGGGCAAGGCGTTGGACCCCTCGTCGCCGGTCCACTCGTAGTTGGGCATCGCCCAGGCGACCGTCGCGTTGTTGATCCCGAAGACGCGGTATCGCGACCGCGCCAGCCGCGAGATCACCTTCTTGGCCAGGAACGGCAAGGGGCCCATGTCGACCTTCCGCGACAGCGGGTCCTTGGCGTTGGGCTTGGGGTTGTAGTGGTGGCCGACGACCTGGATGACCCAGCCGGCCTGGGGCGGCGGCGGGTTCTCCTGGTCATACCGCGCCATGTACGCCTTCTGCGGGTCGGTCAGGGCGCCGAACCACTCCTTCCGCATGTCGTTGACGTACGCCGGCTTGATCGCGTCGATGTGCACCCGGGTCCGCTCGATGACCTCGCGGTCCTCGAGGTTGTCCGGGTCCAGGTCATGGCCGACGGCCCGCTTCAGGTCCGGGTCGGTGAGCGGGTCGTACAGCGACTCGTTCAGGACCTTGAACAGGAAGGGCCAGGTCGACGGCCCGCCGGTGATGTCCGGCACCAGCGAGTCCCCCTCGGCCAGCTTCGCCGACCACTCCTGGGTCTTCTTGTCGAACTCGCCCTTGATGTCGTTGCCGGTCTTGGCCGTGCTGTTGGCCTGGGCGACCGCGTCGGTGTAGTCCTTGCTCGTAACGGTCGCCAGCGCCTTCCAGTCGCTGAAGAACAGCGCCGAGAAGCCCAGCATGAGCAGCGCCGACGCGGCCAGCACCCACGGCTTCTTGGCCCGCACCAGCCGCGTCTGCGCGATCTCGGGCGGCAAGAGGTTGGTGCGCAGCTTGCTGATGCCCAGGCCCTGCGCCCCGAGGCCGTAGGCGACGGCGAACGACGGCAGGTTCTCCTGGAACTGCGGCGCCGTCGTCACGTCCTCGCCGACGAGGTGGCCGAAGCCCTCGAGCTTCTCGACCTCGAAGCTGAGGTTCTGCTGGAGGAACTTCTGGAGGCCCGGCAGCTTGAAGCCGTTGCCCAGGCCGACGACCTTGGCGATCTTGGCGGTGCGGTTCACCGAGCTGTAGAAGCCGATCGAGCGGTTGACCTCGCTGGCGAAGTCGTTGAAGACGCCCCGCATCGCCGTGAAGACGGCGCGGGGGTCGGGCGCCTTGGTGGCGTTGCGCTTCAGGTGCTCGGCCTTGGCGAACGTGAGCTTCAGCTCCTTCGTCAAGGCCCGGGTGAAGTGGTTGCCGCCGATCGGCACGTTCCGCTGCCAGATCCGGATGCCGTCGGTGATGATCAGGTCGGTGTTATCGGCGCCGACGTCGAGCAGGACGACCGACCCCTGGTCCTTCTTCTTTCCCCCCGCCTCGCCGTCCTTGGAGTCGGCCAGGACGTCGAAGGCGGCGAAGTTGTACAGGGCGATCGGGCCCATCTGGACCAGGTCGACCTCGATGCCCGCGGCGCGGAACGGCAGGATGGCGCGGTTGATCTGGTCGCGCTTCATGGCGAAGAGGCCGACCTCGGCCATCGTGAAGCCGCCGTCCTCGTCGCCGCCGTCGCCGCCGATCTGCTGGTAGTCCCAGATGACCTCCTCGAGGGCGAAGGGGATCTGCTGCTTCGCCTCGAACTTGACGATGTCCGGGATCCGCTTCTTCTCGACCGGCGGCAGCTTGATGAACTTGACCAGCCCGGCCTGGCCCGGCACGGCGATGGCGACCTTGCAGCCCTTCAGGTCGTTGCGGTCGAGGAACGTCCGCAAGGCCTCCTGCACCAGCGCGTCGGGGTCGGCGTCGGGCTGGCTGAGGATCTTGGGGTACTCGATGAAGTCGAACGCCTCGGCCACGACCTGCCCCGGCGCCTCGGCCGGGACGAGCTTCAGCGCCTTGAGGGCGGCCTGGCCGATGTCGAGCGCCCAGACGGCCTGGATCTTCGGCATCGCGTTGCATCTCCTGGCAAGCGGCCCGGGGGCCAGGCCAAGGTGTGGCCTGGCGCGGCCCCGGACGCGGGGGTCGGTCGAGCGGGCTCGGCGAGCGGAAAGGACGTCCAACGCTAGCAGCGCGCCCCGGCGCCGTCAACGATCGGTGCGACCCCTCGGCCGCGCCCGGCCGCCGGGGGCCACAACCCATTCGACGCCATGCCGGTGCAGGGAGTTCCCCGGCCGTCCCGAGTTTGTCTCTGGTCCGAGCGGAAGGGAAAGAATGAGAGAAGGCCCCCACGGCCGGGGCTCCGGCCATCCCGCCGCGATCGGCGGAATCGACCAAGTTTAACATACGGCCGGCAGGCCCCCGCGGTTCGTCCGATCTCGCAGCCTCCGCCCTGAGCCGAACGCCTCGAATCACGCATCCATCACAGATATGAGGCCGCGGACTTCTGATCCACCCGAAGCGCCAGCGAGGGCGCCCACCCCCGGGCCCGGCTCGGCTGGCCGTGGGAGGATGGGCGCCCTCGCTGGCGCCTCGGGTTGGTCAGGGAGGTTTTGGGGCGACCGTCCGGATGTTCAGACCGGCTGATAGCTCAGGTAATACTTCTCACGGCGGGCGAGCTCGAGGTCGTGCTCGACCATCATGCGGCAGAGTTCCTGGGTGCTGACCTCGGGCTCCCAGCCGAGCTTCTGCCGGGCCTTGGAGGGGTCGCCGAGAAGGTGGTCGACCTCGGAGGGGCGCATGTAGCGGGGGTCCTGCTCGACGAAGTCGCGGTAGTCGAGGTCGACCATGCCGAAGGCCCACTCGAGGAACTCCTTGACGGAGTACGCCTCGCCGGTGGCGACGATGTAGTCGTCGGGCGTGTCCTGCTGGAGCATCATCCACATGGCGCGGACGTAGTCGCCGGCGAAGCCCCAGTCGCGCTTGGCGTCGAGGTTGCCCATGACGAGCTTCTTCTGGAGCCCTTCCTTGATCCGCGCCGCGCCGAGGGTGATCTTGCGGGTGACGAACGACTCGCCGCGGCGAGGACTCTCGTGGTTGAAGAGGATGCCCGAGCAGGCGAACAGCTTGTAGGCCTCGCGGTAGTTGACCGTCTGCCAGTGGCCGTAGAGCTTGGCGCAGGCGTACGGGCTGCGGGGGTGGAACGGGGTATCCATCCCCTGCGGCGGCGGGGCGGCGCCGAACATCTCGGAGCTGGAGGCCTGGTAGAACTTCACCGGCTGGCTCCGGTTCAGTTGCCGGACCGCCTCGAGGATCCGGAGCGTGCCCAGGCCGACGACGTCGGCGGTGTACAGCGGCTGGTCGAACGAGACGCGGACGTGGCTCTGCGCGCCGAGGTTGTAGACCTCGTCGGGGCGGAGCTGCTCCATCAGCATCGCTAGGCTCGAGGCGTCGGCAAGGTCGGCGTAGTGGAGCTGGTAGCGGCCGTGGTAGCTCGGGTCGGCGCCGAGGTGGTCGATCCGCTGGCGGTTCAAGGAGCTGGAGCGGCGGACGACGCCGTGGACCTCGTAGTCGGGCTTGCCCAGCAGGAATTCGGCGAGGTACGAGCCATCCTGCCCCGTGATCCCGGTGATCAGGGCGCGCTTCATGGTTCGGCTTCCGTCCTTTCGATTGCGATCCTGCGAAGGGGTCACGGGATATGGTACTGGGCCCGATCCTCGGGCAGCAGCGGCTCCAGCGCGCCGAGCAACGCCTCGGCGAACTCGCGGGGGGCCTCGCCGTCGCCGTCGGCCTCGCCCGGGGCGAAGACCTCGACGGTCAGGCCCGAGCCGCAGGTGGTCCGGCCGTGGCTGCTCCGGCTGGTGATCGGCAGGGAGCGGACGTAGTGCTCCCACCGCCCTTCGCCGAAGATGTAGTACCAAAACCCGACGGTCTGGGCCAGTTCACCTTTCCTGTAGCCGAGCCGGGTCATCCGCGACCGGCCGCCGTCGAGCGTCACCTCGCGGCAACGCGACTCGACCTTCTCCCAGCCCCCCGACGGCAGGCAGACCTCGGGCGAGTGCCGCAGGTTCAGGCCGTGCCTCGAGTAGTTGATCCAGACCGTCACCGCCCGGCCGGGGCGGCGGCGGTCCTCGTAGAGCCGGTTCAAATAATCATCGGCCTGCGTCTTCTCGAGGATCTCCGGGTCCAGCGGCACGTCGCGACCGACCCAGTCGCCCAGCTCGGCCGGGATCGTCGCCAGGGCTCGCTTCAACGGCGGCCTCGGCGCCGTCGTCGCCCGCTCCAGCGCCGCCTCGGCCCCGAGGCCCACGGCGAGGATCGCGACGCCCAAGAGGGCCCTCCGCGTCGGGCTCATCGCGTCACCTCCGGATGCTTGATCCCGCCGGTCGCCCCGGCGATCAGGTCCAGCCCCTTGCAGCCGAGCGACAGGAGCGCCAGGCCGAAGCCCATCATCAACAGCCCCTCGACCGTGTGGAACGTCCCCAGGGCGAGCCTCGGGTCGTAGCTCATGATCCAGCCGGTCAACGTCACCCGCGCCACGTTGGCCGTCAAGGCCACCGGCACCGCCGCGAGCACGACCACCGCGCGATACCACGACGGCCGCGGCGCCAGGTAGGCCACGGCGGCCGTGAGCGCGAGGAAGCCGGTCAGTTGCCGCATCCCGCTGCACGCCTCGGCGACGAACATCCGCACGTCCCCGGGCAACGTTAGCAGGTTCCCCTCGGCCAAGACGGGTATCCCCGTCGCGTTCAGGATCGCCGCCGCGATCCGGCTGACCACCCCTTGCAACGGCGAGGCGATCGTCGTGTAGAGGTGGACGGGCAAGGGCACCATGAACGCCAGGAACCCCAGCGCGAAGCCGTACCGCCGCAGCGCCTCGCGGCCGGCCAGGAGCGCGCAGAGGCCCGCCAGGCCGAGCAACAGCGCCAGGTCGCCGACGATCCCCACCGGGACGAGGACCGTCGCCAGCTTGCCCAGCATCGCCGTCGCCAGCAACGCCGTCCCGAGCCACGCCCCTCCACGCACCGACACCGGGCCGCGGCGGGCGGCCTCGTTGGCGAAATACAGGCTCATCAACGGGACGAGGAAGCCGTGCGAGTAATTGCCGTCGGTCGCCCAGACATACGCGAAGTGCCGCAGATTGGCCCAGAAGACCGCCCCGAGCAGCCCCAGGCAGGCCGCGCCGCCGACGGCCGTCGCCCGGCGCCCCGGCCGCGCGCAGGCGTCGCGGAGCAGGGCCCAGAGCGGCGGCCCGGGCGGCGCGGCCGGGGCCGTTGGGGGCGCGGCCCGGTCGGGCGTCGTCGCGGAGATCAGTGCCATCGTCCGTCGGTCCTTTTCCCAAGAGTCCTCGTCGCGGGCGGTTCATCTTCGAGGTCCGGACGAGAAAGGGGGGCTGTCTCGTCCGGACCCTTCATCTCCGGAGCGGCTCGCGGTCCCGGCCGCCGCCGGCCTCGTGCTGGGCGCGGGCGGCGCGGCGGGCGATCTCGTCGTTGGGGTCGTTGCCCTTGGCGGCGGCGCGGGCCTCGTCGCGGCCGGCGTCGTCGCCGAGCCGGCCGCGGACCTCGGCGAGGTTGAACTGCCAGGCGCGGCGGTCGCGGTCGTCGACGCCCGCGGCGATCGCCTCGCGATAGCCGCGCTCGGCCTCGTCCCAGCGCCCCAGCAGCGCCAGCGCCTCGGCCGTCGCGGCCAGGTGCTCGGCCCGCGCCCGGCCCTCGGCCGGCTCGGGAGCGGCAAGGGCTTGCTCCAGTACCTTCGGGGCGTCGGGCGAGTCTCTTTCGAGCAACGCCCGCCCCGCGGCCAGGGCCACGACCGCCGAGTCGGGCAGGGCGGCCGACCACCGCTCGAAGGGCCAGTCGTCGCGGCCGGCCAGGTCGCGGACGACCGGGCCGATCAGGGCCTCGCGCGGCAAGGCGTAGCGCCGGGTACGCGGGTCGTCGAGGAAGGCCGGGTACGGCAGGCGCGCCGGCTCGGCCCCGGCCGCGAGGTCCAACGCCGCGCGATAGGCCCGCAGGCCGGCCTCGAGCTTGCCCGCGTCGAGCAGCCGTCGGCCCGTCCACGCCAAGGGGGCGACGTCGCGGCTCAGGCCCAGGGCCCCGGCCGGCGATCCTTCGTCCAGGTGTGCCAGGGCGAATCGCACCCCCGGCTCCAGCGGCGCGGCGCCCCGGGCCGCGTCGAGCAACGCCCGGCCCCCTTCGGCGTCGCCGGATCGCTCGGCGACGACGGCCCGGAGCAAGAGATGCCCCGCCGTCGATCGCCACCACGACGTCCCGGTCGGCGCCGCCTCGACCATCGCCGCGGCATCCTCGGGGGCCAGCGGCCGGCGATCGACGAGCAGGCGGTCGACGACGGCGCCGGCGGCCTGCTCGTCGCGGGCCCAGGCCCAGGCCAGCCAGGTCCCGCCCGCCCCCGAGACCAAGGCCGCCGCGATCAACGGCGGCCCGATCCAGCGGAACCCCGGCACCTTCCATCCCCGAGGCGCCACCCCCGCCGTCGGCACGATGTCTCTCGCCGCCTTCGCCCTCGCCTTCACCTTCACCGGGCCCGGATTCGGCCTCGGTGCTTGCGCAGCGAAGATCGCCTTCGCCGACGGCCACTCCGCTCGCTCGCGCGGGCCGTCCGCGACGACCGGCTCCGACGCGATCGGCTCGATCGGCTCGACGATCCCCGCCGGCTCCGGCGCGACCTCGACTTCGCGCGGGAGTTCCTCGGGCCGCGGATTCGACGTGCTGTCTTGGACGCGCCCCGGCTCGGGAAGGCCCTCCGGCGCATCGGCCACGGTCGGCCGCGGCTCGGCGACAGGAGCCGGCGGGCCCGGCCTCAACCACCCGAAGACCCGCGCCACCAGCGAATCGCCTTCACCCCCTCTCCCCCTGGGCCGGGGTGAGGGTCCATCGCCTGGAGAATCAGGCGGCGGACCCTCACCCCGGCCCTCTCCCACTGGGAGAGGGGGGAAGACGGACTCCGCGCGTTCTGTGGGAGCGGGCTCGGTCGAAGGGTCGCTGATCTCCGGCTCCGAGACGCCCGTCGGTTCGGCCGCCGGCTCCGCGACGACCGGCCCCGGCGTGATCGCCCACTCGATCTCCAGCAACGGCACCGGCCCGGCCGGCCGCGGCGGCGGCTCGACCTCGGCGCGGGCCTCCACGTCAACCTCGGCAGGGCCCGGCGCGGGCAGCGGGTCGCCCGCGCCGGCCAGGACGTCCTCGACCTCCTCGAAGCTCGGCCCGATCGCGGTCGTCGCGGCGAGCTCGGCGATCGGCGGTGGTTCGGTCTCATGTTCAACGGGAACCTGGTCCGATACGTCCTCGGGCTCGTTCGACGCCTCGACCGGCCCAGCGGTCGTCGGCACCTCGGCGGCCCCGCCGGCGCGGCGACGGAGCCCCTCGCGGCGCCGGTCGAGGCGGTCGCGGAGCCAGCGCTCGCGGCGGCCGAGCCGGGCCTCCCAGCGGCGGAGCCGGTCGCGTTCGAGGTCCTGCGCGGCGTCGGCCGCGGGTGCATTGACGCTCGCCCCGTGCCCCGGGGGGTCGTGCCGGCCCCAGGAGGGGACGGTCGGCTCGGCGGGCCGGAGGGTCAGCCAGGTGTCGCCGACCCGCAAGGGGACGCCCATCGGCAGCGGCCGCTGGTGCTCGACGGCCCGGCCACCGATCGAGACCCGGCCCGGCGGCCCGACCGGCTGGACGTGCCAGGACCCGCCCCGCCGCCGTAGCAGGCACTGCACCTCCGCCAGCGCCGGCTCCCCCAGCCGCACCTCGCACTCCGCCCCCCGCCCGATCCGCACCGCGACCCCGGGCAGCTCCATCACCCGGGCCGCGCCCGAATCGCGCGCCTGGATATGCAGCAGCGTGGCCTCGGGCATCGCGGGAAGACTCCGTCCGTGGGACAAGCACCGGAGACGCGGTCCATCCTCCGGAATGTCAGGTTTTCAATGTTAAATGACAGAATTTAAAAATTAAATATAAATGTTAGTATTTGCCTGTTTTAATCCCGTTCGACGAACAGGTCCGTGCCCCCGGCGAGCCAGCGGTCGCAGGTGCCGGCGAAGGCGCAGGCGGCCAGGCAGGTCGCGGGGAGCTCGGCGGTCCAGTGCAGGGCCGAAGAGGCGAGGAAACCGGCCGCGGCGCCGACGACGCCGAGGGCGAGGTGCCGGTCGGCCGTGCCGACGCGGCGCAGGGCACCCGGCAGCCGCACCAGGCACCACAGGGCCGCCAGGGCGAGCAGGGCCAGGCCCGCCGCGCCCGACTCGGCGGCCCAGCGGAGCGCGGTGCTGTGCGCGGTCGTCGGCGCCTGGTCGGTCGTCTTGAAATACGGCGCGATCGTCGGGAAGGTGCCGAGGCCGGCGCCGACGATCGGGAAGTCCCGCGCGACCCGGGCCGCGATCCGCCGGGCGGACCGGACCATCGCCCCATCGGCGCGGGCCTCGAGCGGTCTGCCCGGCTCGGGGGGGCCGAGCCGATCGCCCGCGACCACCCCGACACCGACCGTGATCAGGGCCGTCGCCGTGAGCGCGACCGCCCCCCAGCGCAGACCCGACGCCCACGCCCCCGGCAGGCCCGCCACGAACAAAGCCGCCATCAGCGGCAACGCCCACGACCATCCCCCCAGCGCCCCGCAGAGTGCCGAGCCGGCGACGGTTACGGCCAGCAAGAGGATCACCAATCCCCCCTGGCCCGACTCGCGGAGCCGGTCGCGGAGGCCCAGGCGGCTCCCGCGCGGGGCCAGCAGTTGCAAGGCCAGGCCGAACGCCAGCGGGATCGCCAGGGTCCCAAGGGCCAGGTACGCGCCGGGCCCTCCCATCAAGGTTCCGAGATGGTAAGGTCGGTCCGGCACCGCCAGGGCCCACGACGTCCGCAAGGTCGCCGGCGGGGCGACGACGCGAAGAGCGGTCGTGTTCGGGATGGTCGCCAGGTCGGCCATCGACGGGCCCCACGACGGCCCCCGGCCCGGGTCGACCAGGCCGAAGAGCGTCGCCGAGCCCCCCGCGAGCTGGACCAAGGCCAGCGCCGTCGTCAGCCCGAAGGCGGTGACGAGGCTTCCCCAGATGACCAGCGCGTGGCCGAGCCGGTCGGCGTACCGGGCCGCGACGGCGAACAGGGCCAGGCAAACGATGGCCCCGGCCAGCCATCGCAAGGTCGCGGGCCGGTCCACCGTCGCGGGCGACCGGCTCGCGGCCGGCTCGGGCAAGGGGGCCGTCGGGTCGTCGGCCAGGACGCGGTCGGGCAGGGCCCCCACGGCGTACAACGCCCGGGCCCTCGGCGAGAGCCGCTCGGCCAGCCGCGCCGGCAACGGGGCGAGCTGCACGACGGCCAGGCCGATCGCCAGGGCCCCCAGGACGATCAGCGGGCTCCGAGGAATCTCGCAGCCCCCGCCGAGCCAGGCCCGGAGCAAGCCGGCGGCGACGGCCAGGGTCGTCAGCGCCGCCAAGGCCGGCGGGGCCCACCAGGTCGCCCCGCCGAACGCCAACGCCGAACCGACGAGCAAGGTCGCCAGCAGGGCGCCGAGCAGGCGGTCGACCGCGGCCTGCGACCGGGTCCGGGGTCGGGGCGGGGGGGCTTGCAACGATTCGCCTCCGGCTCGTTCCGATCGACTCAGGCGCCCAGCGCCACGGCCGCCGCGACGGCGACCGGGCCCCCGGCGTCGTCCGTGCCCATGCCCGACACCGGCCGGCCGACCTTGGTCGTCGGGGCGGCGTAGCCGGGCGTGCCGTAGCTCGACCAGTTCTGATAGTCGTCGGCCAGGCCGTTGAAGATGACCCCGGCCAGCGGGACCCGCGACTGCTCGAGCATCGCCCGCGCCCGCTGCAACGGTCGCAGGCCGTGCGCGCCGGAGCGGACGACCAGCAAGGCGGCGTCGACCATCCGGCCGAGCATCCGGCAGTCGGCCAGGCCGAGGACCGCCGGCCCGTCGAGGACGACGCGGTCGTAATGGCCGGCGACGGCACGCAGGAGCTGCCGCATCTCGAGCGTGCCGAGCACTTCGATCGGCACCCCCTCGGTGGCGCCGGTGGGCAGGAAGTCGAGGTTCGGCTGGTCGGTCCGGACGACCGTCCGCTGCCAGGAGAGGTCCCCGCGCAGGACGTCGACCAGCCCCGGGCGGTCGGCCTCGTCGTCGTCGAAGACGTTCGCGAGGCTGGGGCGGCGGAGGTCGACGTCGAGCAAGAGCGTCCGCTCGCCGGCGCGGGCGCAGGTGGCGGCGAGGTTGAGCGCGGTGGTGCTCTTGCCCTCGCCGGCCTTGGCGCTGGTGACGAGCAACGTGACCGGCGGATCGCCGTCGGGGCCGTCGAGGCCGAGCAGGCTGGCGCGGATGTTGCGGTAGGCGTCGGCCTCCAGCGAGGTCGGCGCCGCGGCCGTCCAGAGGTGGCCGCCGCGATGCCAGTGCGCCAGCCGTCGCATCCGGGGCACGACCCCGAACAAGGGCAGGGCCAGGCCGGCGCTGAGCTGCTCGGGCACCTTGACCGAGTGGTCGAGGTGCTCCAGCAGGCAGACCAGGGCCGCCCCCAGGGCCAGGCCCGCGACGGCGATCAGGGCCATGTAGAGCCCCCGGCTCGGCTTGATCGGCGCCGTCGGCTCGGTGGCCTCCAGGAGGATCTTGACCGGCTTGTTCTGCGTCTCCAGGAGCAGCTGGAACTTGCCGAGGTTGCGCTGCATCTGGGCGATGCTCTCGGCCTTCTGCTCGCGCGACTTGACCAGCGCCGTGTACTCCTGGAACGTCGGCATCGACCTGCGGAGCTCGTCGAGCAGGCCGCCGACCTCGCGTTCGAGCTTGTAGATCTCCTCGCGCGACTGACCCAGCGCGATCGCGCCGCGGTCGGGCATCGGGCGCTCGCGGGGCACCTTGGCGAGCTCGGCATTGAGGTCGGCCTCGGTCTCGCGGAGCTGCTCGGCGACGTAGTTGCCCGTCAGGTCGGCGCCGGGGTCGCGGAGCAGCGACCGGACCTTGGCGAGCCGGGCCTTCCAGAACGCCCGCTCCTCCTGGAGCTTGGCGATCCGCTGCTGCACCGGCGTCGGTGCGGCGGCCTGCCCCTTGACGACCGGGTACAGATCGGCGACGGCCCGCTGGTGCTTGATGTCCTCGTGGCGGATCCGCTTCTCCATCAGCATCGTCATCAGGGCGCCGTAGCGGGCCTCCAGCAGGCTCTTGCCGTTGTACGAGACCATCAGCGGCGACTTCTGGAGGATGTCGCGGATGTCCTTGTCCACGTTCTCAAGTTCTTTATCATATTTGTCGAGGCTGGCCTTGGCGTACTCGCGCGACTTCTCCAGCGCGGCGACGCTCTCGTCGTTGACATCGTCGGCGAAGGTGCGGACCATCTCGTTGAGCAGGCCGGCGGTGCGGGCGGGGTCGGTGCCTTCGAGGTAGACGTCGAAGACGGAGGTCTGGGGCAGGTTGCGGGTCGTGAGGTTGGCCAGGACTTCTTGCGACGGGTCGCCGCCGGCGCCCTCGCGGCGGAACAGCGGGCCGCTGACGACGCGCTCGGCCAGGCGGCGACCCTTGAGCCAGTTGAGGTGGTTGGGGACGTAACGCTCGATGGCCGAGGGGTCGCGGCGACCGACGTCGCCGTTGGGCAACAGGGTCGGCAGGATCGGGTCGAACTCGGGCGGGTCGATCTGGATCTGGGCGGTGGCCTGGTAGATCGCCGGCCGCTTGGCGACCCACGCGGCGCCCGGCCCGGCGACGGCCAGGGCGACGGCCAGGGCCAGCCAGGCCCGCCGCCGCAAGGCCCGCAGGTAGTCGCCGGTCGACTTCGCCGGCGCCGAGTGCGGCAGGGTCAGCGGGGCGGCGCGGAGGTACTGGGACGGGGCCTGGGTCGGGGTCGTCGGCGTGACGGGCCGGGCGTAGGCTTGGGGCTGGATGTTCCGTTCCATCGGATCTCGACCCTCCCTGGAGCCGGCCCCGCGCCGGGCGGGGCGATCCTATTCCTCCCCGAGCCGGGGGGGCGTGGCCACCGGCGTCCCGCCGAGGCCGAGCCAGCGGAGCCAGCCGAGCGACTCCCGCGCGACGGCGTCGGGCCCGGTCCCGTCGACCGCCAGCGCCGGCTGCGGCTCGGCCCCGCGCGGCGCCGTCGCGGGGGCGACGGCGAACCCCTCGTCCGCAGGCGAGGGGGCCGGCACGGGCTCGACGACCGGCCTCGCCGCCAGGATGCGCTCCAGCCGTTCGGCCGTCGCCAGCGCCAGTCGCTGGAGGAACCGGAAGGCGATGTCGGCCGCCAGCGGCGAGTCGGGCGCCTGGTGCAGGGCGACGGCCAGGAGCAGGTCCTGACCACTGGAGAGTCGGAATGTCGCCGAGGGCCCCGACACCGGGCCCCACGAATCGGGGGCCTCGGCCAGGTCGCTGGCGTGGTGGAAGACCGCCTTGCCGCCGCGGTAGCACGAGACCCGCAGCACGTCGCAGCCGAGCTCGTCGGCCGCGCCCAGCAACAGCGCCCAGATCGCCTCGGGGTCCTCGCAGAGCTCGATCCGCTGGATCGTCTCCCACGTCACCTTGGCCGCCGCCCGCTCCTGCCGGCCCCGCGCCATCCGGCCGCGGAGTTCGGCCCAGAGCGTCGCCAGCTCGTCGCGACGGCTGGTCAGGATCAGCAGGAACGCCAGGCAGCCGCCCAGGCCCAGCAACAGCGCCAGGAACTCGTTGCCCCAGGCCACCCCCAGGAGCACCGCCCCGCAGAGGAAGCCCGAGAAGCAGTAGAGCAACAGCGCCGCCTGCCAGGGCCGCAGGCCCAGGCCGATCAGCAGGTGGTGGATGTGCCGCCGGTCGGCCGAGCTCAGCGGCAGGTTGCGCACCCAGCGCCGGAAGATCGCCATCGCGGTGTCGGAGATCGGCAGGCCCATCGCCAGGATCGGGAAGAGGATCGTGACGCCCACCGTCCCCTTCAGCGAGTCCTGCACGCCGATGATGCCCAGCAACAGGCCGATCAGCAGGCTGCCGCTGTCCCCCAGGAAGATCACCGCCGGGTGCCAGTTGTAGAGCAGGAAGCCGGCCAGCGAGCCGGCCAGCGCCGCCGCCAGCAAGGCCGAGGCGGGGTTGTTCTGGTAGATCGCCACCAGCATGAGCGTGCCGCTGACCAGCAGGCCGACCCCCGAGGCGAGGCCGTCCATGCCGTCGATGAGGTTCCAGATGTTCATACATCCGAGGAACCAGAGCAGCGTCACCGCGGCGCTGAGGAGGTCCAGCGACAGCACCAGGCCCGTGCCCGGCACGGGCAGGTGGATCGGGTAGCTGAGGTTGAAGCCGATGCCCAGCAGCGTGATCTTGGTGATCCGGATGCCGCCGAGGATCAGCACGAGCACGGCGGCGGACTGGCCCAGCAGCTTGACGCGGGGCCGCAGCCCGCGGGCGTCGTCGACGGCACCGACGGCCAGGACGATCAGGCTGGCGAGCATGATCGACCACTGCCGCGACCACCAGTCGCCGGCGCCGGGCCAGCTCCGGGCGAAGCCGCCGAAGACCACCGGCAGGACGCTCACGGCCAGCCCGGTGGCCACGCCCAGGCCCCCCAGCCGCGGCGTCGCCCCCTTGTGGATCCGGCGGAACTGGTCCGGGTGGTCGATCGCCCCGGCCCAGGCCGCGATCCGCGTCACCAGGGGGGTGCTCAGGACGCACCCCATGAAGGCGATGGCGAAGACCAGGAGGAACGCGTTGGAGATCATCGCACGAAGGGTCCCATCGGCCTCTTGGCAATCGGGGGGGAAGTCGACCGCGGCGCAGTCGCGCCACGGCTCGGGTCGCCCCGATTGCTTACGGCGCCGCGCGATCGGGCGTGACGCCGCGGATCAGATCCGACGACGATCGGGCTGCGGGGGCCGTCGCGGGCCCCCCTCTCCTCCGGGACGGGCCGTGCAGGGAGGCGACGCGAGGCGGGGCGGCGGGCGGGCTGACGAGTCCGACCACCCCCGGTGCTGGCGTCCCTGGTGCAAGGCCCGAGCGATCCGTTCCGTCGGGCCTAGTATGCGGCGACCGGCCACCGCGGTCAAGTCGGATTCCGCCGCCGTCGGCCCGCTCGTTCATTCCCCATCGTTCGTTCATAAAGTCTTATCAATCCGGTGCTTAGTCTCGGGCGCGCGGCATCGTCCGGCGGCCCAGGGCCGCGCCGCGCCGCGCCGACGTTCGTCATCCTGCTGATCCGTTGTGGCGTGGCCGGAAAGGGGCCCTTCGGGAGCCTCTCGAAGGGGCCGGCCGCGACGCGGGCGGTCGCCAAACGGCACGACCCCGGTTACACTTGGGGACGACCCGCGGACGGCTCGCCCATAAAGCAAAACCCGCGCCATGACCAAACCCCGCGACCTCGTCCTCGGCACCGCCGGCCACATCGACCACGGCAAGACGGCCCTCGTCCGCGCCTTGACCGGCGTCGACACCGACCGGCTCCCGGCCGAGAAACAGCGCGGCATTACTATCGATCTAGGCTTCGCCGCGTTGGATTTGGGCAACATCCGCCTGGCGCTGGTCGACGTGCCCGGCCACGAGCGGTTCATCCGCAACATGCTCGCCGGCGCCACCGGCCTGGATCTGGCGCTCCTGGTCGTCGCCGCCGACGACTCGGTCATGCCCCAGACCCGTGAACATCTGGAAATCCTCCGATTGCTGGGCCTCGCCGGCGGGGTCGTCGCGTTGACCAAGTGCGACCTGGCCGACCCGGCGTGGCTCGACCTGGTCGAGGAGGAGGTCCGAACGCTGGTCGCCGGCAGCTTCTTGGAGGGAGCCGAGGTCGTCCGGACCTCGGCCGCAACCGGCTCGGGCATCGAGGAATTGAAGGCGGCGCTGGGCCGGCTCGCGGCCTCGGCCCCGCCGCGCGACGACCCTGGGGCGTTCCGGATGGCGATCGACCGGGCCTTCACCGTCGCCGGCCACGGCACGGTCGTCACCGGCACGGTCGCGTCGGGGCGGGTCGCCGTCGGCGACGAGCTCCGCCAGCTCCCCGACGGCCGCGCCGTGCGGGTCCGCGGCCTGCACCGCCACGACCGCCCCGTCGACGCCATCGGCCGCGGCGCCCGCGCGGCGATCAACCTGGCGGGCGTCCACCACGACGAGATTCGTCGCGGCCACGAGCTGGCGGCGACGGGCTATCTCGAACCGACGCGTGCCCTCTCCGTCGAGGTCCGTCCCGCGCGCGAGGCGCCTTACCCGCTCCGGCACCGCGGGCGCTATCGACTCCACCTCGGGACGGCCGAGGTCACGGCGACGCTCTCCCTGCTCGACCGCGCCGAAATGGGGCAGGATGGCCCGGTGATCGGGCAATTGCTGACGGCCGAGCCGGTCGTGGCCGTGGCGGGCGAGCCGTTCGTGCTCCGTTCCGAGAGTCCCCCCGCGACCCTCGGCGGCGGCCGGGTCCTCCAGCCCGTCGCCCGCCGCCTCCGCCGCCGCGACCGCGACGCCATCGACCGCCTCGACCGCCTCCGCTCCCCCGACCCGGCGACCCGCGTCGGCGCCGCGTTGGCCTTCCAGGGTTTGAGGCCCTGGACCGAGTCGACCCTGAGCCGCGACACCGGCCTGCCCGTCGTTGCCGTCGAATCGGCGTTGGCGCGACTCGAAGGCGACGGGAGCCTGGTCGAGCTGGCGATCGGGCCGCGACGGACGGCCCGGGTGCTCCGGGAGGTCGCCGAGGGGCTCGAGGACCGCGTCGCGCGCGCACTCGGACGGCTCCACGAGGCGAAGCCCCGGGCCAGCCTGGTCCGCCGCGACCACCTCGCCGCCGAGCTGCCCGACCTCGACAGCGACGCCCTCATCGCCGCCTTGCTCGACCGCCTCAAAGGCCGCGGCCTCGTCGTCGGCGACGCCCGCGCCGTCGCCTTGAAGGGGCACGGCCCCAAGCTCAGCCAGGCCGAGCGCCGGCTCAAGGACGACCTCGCCGCTGCCCTCCGCGCCGGCGGCCTCAGCCCCCCCGACTTCGCCGACTTGACCGCCCTCGCCGGCCCCCGCGCCCCCGCCCTCCCCGAGTTATTGGCCCTCCTCATCGAGGAAGAAACGATCGTCGAGGTCGGCCACCGCCTCTACCTCGACGCCGAGGCCGACGCCGAGCTCCGCCGCCTCGTCGTCGCCCGCCTGTCCGACGGCTCCGCGATCACGATGGCCGAGCTCCGCGACCTCCTCGGCACCACCCGCAAGTACGCCGTCCCCCTCGGCGAATACCTCGACCGCCTCGGCCTCACCCTCCGCGACGGCGACCTCCGCCGCCTCGGCCCCGCCGCCGAAATCTCTCCCTCTCCCCCGTAGCAGGCGCGCCCCGCGTGCCGTCCGCGACGCCACACCGCGCGGTTGGTTCGGGCGGACGGCACGCGGGGCGCG
>DASZMJ010000486.1:0-4490 GCA_035551935.1 Isosphaeraceae bacterium | reverse complement strand
CAACGCCCCGAAGTTGGCCGGGAACGCCTGCGCGAGGCCGTAGCCGGCCTTGTCGTTGTTGGTGCCCACCGTCACCGGGGCCGTGACGCTGGCCACGGCGCCGCCGGCGTACGTCGACCGCGTCGAGACCGCCGCGTCGAGGTAGGAGCCGAACGTCCCGCTCGTGACGTGGTTCGACTTGAGTTCGTCCCAGACCGCGGAGGCGACCTGGGCGGAGTTCAGGGGGCCCGTGTAGCCCGTCGTCGCCAGCCGGCTCGACACCTTCGCGTCGAGGTTGCCGCCGAGGATCGACCCGGCGGTCCCGGCCGCATACGACCCGGGCAGCGACGTCGACCAGGGATCGGCGGCGGCGAAGACGGGGGCGCCGTCCCCGTTGTACATCTGGGCGGAGAGGACGCCGATGACCTGGTTGGACGCCGCAGTGTTGTGCAGGTTGATCGCGTACTCGCCGTTCGAGAACTGCGCGACCGGGGTCGTGGCAATCGTGTCGCGATATAACCCGATATAATTGCCCGTTCCGGCCGTCAAGGTGTTGATCGGGGTAGCGGGGGTCGCCGTGAACGTCCCGCCGGCGAAGTCGTAATAGAGGCCGTCGCTCAGCCGCTCGATCGAGTAGCCGAGCGAGGAGTTCGGCGCGTAGGCGAATCGGATCCGGAGGCCCATCCACGTACCTCACGACACCTGAGAGATTCCCGGGGGCGGGGCCCCGGTAGGCCCGGCCGAAGCCGGATGAGATAGCCGGGGCGAGCCGGGCCGTGGACCCGGACCTCGGCCGTCCCCGGGCTCGAGTCGGCGGCTCACTTCTGGATGCTGATCGCCCCCGGCGCGAAGCTCAGCTTCTTGCCGACGGCGAGGGTCTGGCCCATGCCGCTCGTGTCGGGCGCCAGCCGGCAGATCCAGATGACGTTCCCGCCCGTGGCCGCGTCGGTCGCGAAGAGGCAGTATGCCGTCTGCCAGGGGGACGACCCGCTGTTGGGGCCGAGAGTGATCGTCGCGGCATTCGTGACCAGGCCGCCGGTCGACGTGCCCCACGAGGCCGCCGGCGCCGCCACCCGGGCGTATCCCGCGTTCGTCGCGGCCGACAACTCGGCGGGAGCCCCGCTCCGGAGCGGGTCGCCGGTCCCCAGGCCGAGGTAGAGCGTCGCGGGCGGAGTCGCCGCCGTCCCCAAGTGCCAGAGGTTGTTTTCCAGGTTCTTGGCGTAGTCGGTGAAGAATCCGATCAGCGGGATCATGGGTTAGACCTGCGTAGGGCTGGCGGTGATGTGGTCCTCGGGTACGACGTAGGCCGACGCCGCCTGGGTCAGGCCGGCCGGGCCAGGGTTGCTGACCCGCACGACCTCCTCGCCGGCCCAGGCGGGCGGCGTCGCCGTGCCGTACCGGCCGCCGCCGACCGGCGTGAACCGCGCGAACTGGCCGTCGACCGCGTCCGGGCAGCGGACGTCCACGGATCCGGCCGGCCAGAGCCCGGTGCGCGGCGGCAGCGGCGACGCCGGCGCCCGGTCGAGCCGCGCCTTGACCCCGCTCCGGCCGGTCGGGTCGAGCGACTCGATCAAGGGCGCCCCGTCGTAGAGGAAGCCTTCCATGACGATCCGCTCGACCTCGCCGACGAACCCCGCCGCGCTATCCGTCTGGACGACCGCCCGGACCGGGAACTGGAGGCTGAGGTCCGAGACGAACGCCCCCTCCGACTTGGTCGCGCTCGTCGCGCCCATGCCGCGAAGCTTGACGACCGGGGCGGCGGGGCCGAGCGAGCCGACCTCGAAGAACTGGAACCGGACCCCGCCGTGGCCGCTGGCGACCTCGCATTGCTCCACGGAGATGAAGGCGATGTCGGGGAAGGCGATGCCCTCGCTGTCGAAGTAGCCCCCCTCGACGTCGATGGCGCCGGCGAACCCGGTCTGGTGACAGACGATCGTGTAGTGGCCGCCGGCCTGCTGGCCGAACAGCGCGCAGTTGCGGAGGTAGAGCGACCCGCCGACGAGCCGGAAGGCACACCGGGGCGCCGGGTTGTAGGTCGTGAAGTCGGTCCCCCGGAGCAGGACCTCGTAGCCGAACACCGCGTCGCCGTAGGTCGACTGGACGGCCAGCGACCGGATGGTGTGGTTGTACGTGCTCTGGGTGCTGAGCGTGCCGACGCCGCCGTAGAACCCCGAGATATACACGTCCTCGATCGTGACCTCGAAGGTCCGGCCGAAGGTGATCGCCTCGCCCCAGTAACTCCCGCTCTGGAACCCGAGGTCGAAGACGCCCTGGTTGGCGAGGAAGATCGCCTGGCTCTGCGGGAGCAGGAAGCCGCACCCGCGGTACCCGGCCATCCCCGAGGGGCCGCCGCCGGTCCCCGAGAACCAGTGCGACAGGAAGCCGCCGTAGAGGTCCGTGGTCGCGTTATCGGTGAATTCCAGGCAGACGACGTTGGCCGACCCGGCGGTGTTGTGGTAGCGGAACGTGTCGTTGACCGTCGCCGACGGGTACGGCCCCGCGGGGTTGAGCGCCTGCGCCGAGGCCGGGGTGCCGACCGTGTAGACCTGCCCGAGGCTGAACGACAGGCCCGCGAGCATCCAGTCGCCGACGGCGGGCGTGCCGATCGCGTTCGGGAACCCCGGGTTGTTGCAGACGTCGCAGGTGATGCCCAGGTTGTTGACCTGGAAGTGGCTCGCCTGGTTCTCCTGGAAGACCTTGGCCGGCAGGCCACCCGCGATGATCCCGGCGGTGCCGCCGTCGAGCGACGCGTCGGCCGTCTGGAGGAAGTTGGCCAATGCCGTCCCGGTCGTCGAGGTCCAGCACTGGCCGAGGGTGCGCGCCGAGGTCCCCGCCAGGTTGAGCTGGACCGTCAGCCGCAGCAGGCCCGAGTACAGGCCCAGCGGGAAGTACATCGTGTGGCCCGTGCCGCCGAAGGTCGGGTCGAACGGCGGCCCGGCCTGCCCGTTGAGCGGGCCGTCGCCGGTCCGGAAGTGGACCTCCAGGGTGAAGTTGCCGACGTCGTACATCGACGTGGCGTCGGGGACCGTCGCCCAGTTGTTCTGGACGGTCGCCACCAGCGTCGTGCTGTTGAACGCGGTGACCTGGTTGACCTGGCCGGCGCCGGTGCCCGAGACGATGACGATCTGGCTGCCGACGATCCGCGACCCGAGGCCGCCCGCCGTCGCGGCGCTGAGCGTGATCGTGTTCAAAGACCCGGCCTGGGCCTTGGCGCCGTTGACCGAGTACAGGCTATTGTCGTAGATCCCGTGCGTGAAGACGAAGAAGAACGGGCTCGGCCCGGCGTTGGTCAGGTAGTCGCCCAGGCCGAGGACGGCACCGTGCGGCAGGCAGGAGGCCACGCCGCCGATGTAGCCCTCGACGGCCAGCTCGATCGTCAAGGACGACGAGGCCGCCGAGCCCCACGAGTCGCCCGGCCCGAACGCCAGCGGGCTCCGCGGGTAGGCCGCCGTGACGATCCGGCCGGTCGAGGGAGAACGGTAGCGGACGCCGTACCGTCCCGGGCCGTAGCCCGAGTCCATGATGCCCGACAACGGCACGAAGTGGTCGGCGTCGATCGGGTTGCCCGAGTTGTCCTTGACCGGCATGCCGAGCACCAGCGCCGTCTTCGCGTGGCCGGTGGCGGGCTTGATCGTCGACTGGTGCCGGCCGGCCCCGCGGAACTGGACGCCGTTGAACGGGACGACCAGCGGGTCGGTGTACAGGTAGCCGCTCGGGTGGTCGGGGACGTAGACCGTCGCACCCGGCTGGAGCAGCGGGTAGATCGCCGCCCATGCCTTATTGAGGTTGTTGTTCGCGTCGCCGGGCACTGCCCCGAATTTCGAGACGTCGAACCAGAGCGGGCCCGCCGGGGTCGGCTGAGACTGAGTCGAGGAACCGAGTGCATTACCCATGACGTCCCTCGACGGTTAGCGATACCGGTGGCGTGCCAGACCGGGGAACCAGCGCTTGACCGCGCCGGCCGACCCCGAGCCGAAGCCCGGGGCCCAGAATCGGCTCGCGAAGTAACGATGACAGAAGTATCTCGCGGGGAACATGGGACACCTCATCAGGCCGGCAGGGTCAGGGCAACGGCAGACCGATTCCCCTGGGCGTCGACGGTCGCCTGGATCCGAGTGGTCGCGACGTTGCCGCCTCGGATCGTGATCGTGTTCGTGGCCGCTCCGCTGAGGACGCCGACCGCCGAGGCCAGGACCGCCGACATCGCCTGCCGGGCGTTGACCCCCGTCTCGACGACCACGGTGTCGAGCCCGTTGGGAGCGACTTGATACCCCGCCTTGTCGTTGTTGGTGCCGACGGTGACCATCCCCGCCCCGCTGATCGCCAGGGAGGCGAAGTTGGCCGGGAACGCCTGCGACAGCGCGTAGCCGGCCTTGTCGTTGTTGGTGCCCACCGTCACGGCGCCGCCGGCGGAGATCGCCAACGCCCCGAAGTTGGCCGGGAACGCCTGCGCGAGGCCGTAGCCGGCCTTGTCGTTGTTGGTGCCCACCGTCACCGGGGCCGTGACGCTG
>DASZMJ010000485.1:0-8331 GCA_035551935.1 Isosphaeraceae bacterium | reverse complement strand
ATCGTCGTCAGCGCCCCGGACCGGCCCGAGTCGAGCCCCTTGAAGCCGATGGACCTCATCACCAAGGTCGGCGATTCTCCGGTCGACGACGGCGGCCACGTCAAGCTCGACAACGGCCTGCGGCTGGGCTTCCAGTACCTCGTCCCCCGCCTCGACAAAGGGGGCAAGGTCCCGTTGACGGTCGTCCGCGACGGCAAGGAGCTGGCCCTCGAGGTGCCGACCCACCGCCGCCGCGACCTGCTGATCCCGGGCCTCGACGGCGCCTACCCCTCGTACTTCATCTACGGCCCCCTGGTCTTCTCGGCCGCGACCCAGGATTATGTGCAGGTGTTCGAGAACGCCATGGGCCACTTCGCGACGTTCATGAGCCTCCGCGACAGCCCCTTGGTGACGCGGCGCGTGGCGTCGTCGCGGTTCGCGGGCGAGCAACTCGTCGTCGTCGCCGCGCCGATGTTCCCGCACCGCGTCGCCCAGGGCTACTCCGACCCCGCCACCCAGGTCGTCGACGCCGTCAACGGCGTCAAGGTCCGCAACCTCCGCCACCTCGCCGAGACGTTGCGCGACTGCAAGGACAAATACATCCGCATCCACTTCGCCGAGAAGGGCGCCGAGACCATCGTCTTCGACCGCGCCGAGATGGAGCAGGCCACCGAGGACGTCCTCTCCGACAACGGCATCCGCCGCGCCGCCTCGGAGGACCTGGCGGACGTGTGGGGCAAGCGGTGAGGGCCGCGGCCGCACCCGCCGGCGCGCACCGACCGCAACGTCCCCTTCGTGGAGTCGTCGGATGGCCTGGCTGACGTACGTGGGCGCCTTCCTCTGGGGTTTCGTCCTGCTGGCGAGCTTCGCCGGCCACGGCGAGCTCGTGGCCCGGGCGCTGCGATGGCGGCGGGCCGACGGGGGCCTGGCGATCGCCTGGGGGGTGTCGCTGCTGATCGTCGTCGGCGGCGCGCTCAACGTCCTGCGGGCGATCTCCGCGGCCGTGCTCGTCGCCCTGGTCGTCGCCGGCGTAGTCGCCTGGGTCGGCCTGGGGGGCTGGCGGCGGGCCGCCGGGGCGGCCGCCCGGCTCCGGTCGTGGGAGCTCCTGACGGCGCTCGCGCTGCTGCTCGGCTACGTCAACTGGATGTGCCTCAACGAGCCGCCCAGGTCGTCCGGCGTGCAGTGGTCGCACGCCATCACGTGCGACGACGCCGGGACCGATGACGGCGCGTACACCCTCTTCCCGGTCCGGATGATCGAGCGCGGGACCATGGGCATCGACCCGTTCTGCGACCGGCTCACCGTGTCGGCGCTCGGCGGCGAGTCGTTCCTCCAGGCCCTGGTGCTCGCCGTCCTGCCGATCGAGTACATCCACCTCGTCGACCCCGGCCTGGCCTACCTGGCGATGGGGGTGATGATCTTCTCGATGCGGCGCCTGGCGCCGCCGACCCGATCGGCGCTGGCCGTGGCCTTCGCGACCTATCCGACCCAGTCGCTCAACGCCTCGGCGGTGGCGATGCCCGTCGTGCTCCTGGCGGCGCTGGCGCGGATCCTGGGCCGACCCCGGGCGGCGTCGCCCGGGCGTCACGCGGTCGGCGTCGCGCTGCCGCTCGCGGCCCTGCTGACGCTCAAGATGACGCTCATCCCCGGCGGCGTCCTGCTGGTCGTCCTCTGGGCGATCCTCCTCGCGTTGCTGACGCGCCAGCTCAGCCCCCTGGCGCGCGGGGCCCTGGCGGGCGTGCTCGCCCTCGCGATGATCGCCCCCTGGATGGCCTGCTCCTATCGGTCCGCGGGGACGCCGCTCTACCCCCTCCTCGGGGAGGGCTTTCGCCGGCATACCCTCGTCTCGATCCCCCATCGGGCCGGGCTCTCCCCCGGCGTCGCGGCGCGGAAGATCCTCACCGAGGTCGTGCCGACGGCGAAGATCCTCGTGCTGCTGATCGGGGCCGCCGCGGCGAGCGTCGGCGTCTTCCGACGCCGGACGGCCGCCGGGGAACGCGCCGCCTTGCTGGCCGGGCTCGCGGCGAGCCTGGCGTGCATCGCCCTCTACGGCGCGATGTTCCCACCCCGCGACCTGTGGCGCTATTTCTACGCGTATGCCGCGTTCGCGACGATCCTCGCCTATGCCGCGGCGCTCCGATGGCTGCCGACGTCGGGGCGGTGGCGATACCTCCGGGCCACCATCTACCTGATCCTCGCGGCGTTCATCCTTCATTACGGGGCCGGGGCCATCCGCCGCTCCCGCGACCTGCCCCGTTCCGTCGCCGACGGGCTCGCCGGCCGGGCGCGGTTCCCCGCGGGGACGATCGACCGGTATCGGCGGCTCCAGGCCTCGATCCCCGAGGGGACCCGGTTCTTCTGCGTCGTACCCTGGCCGGCGTCCTTCGACCTGGCCCGCAACGACGTCTTCTACGCCGACAACATCGGGTCGGTCAGCCCGCCCCCCGGCATCCCCTTGTCGGGCACGCCCGACCAGCTCGCCGATCACCTGCGATCGGCGGGCATCCGATACGTCGCCTGCCCCACCCCCGAGAGGATGACGGTGTGGATCGACAGCCAGTCCACCCCCGAGAGCCGGGCGATCTGGGGCAATGAGTACTGGATCCTCACGATCTTCCAGAACCGGGTTCGCCTGTACGAGCTGCTGCGCCCCCTCGCCGCGCGTGCCCGCCCGCTCTACGAGGACGACGACGCCATCATGATCGACCTGGAGGCCGCGGCCGGGCGCCCAGATCGAGAGAATTGAACGAATTTGAATTTTCAGATCAGATCGAATCCTCCCTCGTTTCTCTCGCCGTCCAGCGTCCGCCGGACGGCCTCGGCGATCGCGGGGACCTCGGCCATGGCGCCGAGGCCGACGTCGCCGCAGGCGAGGCGCTTGCTCTGGGGCGGGACGAGGACGAGCCGGGGGGCGTGGCGGGCGAAGACGTCGGCGGCGTCGGCGAGGGCCCAGGGGGGATCGACGGGGGCGTCGGCGCGGTCGTCGAGGAGCTGGCGGAGGTGGCGGAGGGTGACGGGGCTCTCCCACATCAACGTGTTCATCGCCGGGGCGAGCACGACGGGCCGGCCGAAGTCCCAGGCGCGGAAGAGGCAGGTCAGGAAGTTGTCGGAGATCCCCAGCGCGAACTTGGCGAGCGTGTTGGCGTCGAGCGGGGCGACCACGAGCACGTCGGCCCAGCGCCGGAACTCGATGTGCGGCACGTCGTCGCCGCGACGGTAACGGTCGCCGGGCCACTCGTCGGCGTCGCGGAAGAGGGCCCCGGCGGGGAGGTCGGCCGGGTCGAAGAAGTAGAGGGACGGCCCGGTCGCGACGACGCGGACCTCGTGCCCCGCGGCGCGGAGGGCCTCGAAGAGCGCCGGCGTGCGCGTCGCGGCCACCGACCCGGTCACTCCCAGGACGATTTGTCGCATCGTCACGGCTCGATTCGGGGCGGATGGGTGGCACGGCGATGGCGAAGGAAGGAAGGCAGGGAGTGGGCCGGCCTTCAGCGGCGATCGGCCGAGAGCGGCTCGACGGCCTCGTTGAGGGCGCCGGCCAGGCCGTTCCAGAGCCGGACCTGGAGCTGTTGATACTCGCGTCGCGAGAGCAGGAGTCGTTCGTGCGCCCGCTCGCTCAGCATGGCGACGACGGCGCGGAGGTCGGCCTGGAGCAGGCCCTCCAGGTCCTCGAACTCGCGGGGTAATTCCAGGGCCTCGATCGACGTGTCGTGTTCGCAGGTGGCCATTCAGGACCCTCCTTGGCTGGGCAGGAGACGGGTGCCGAGGTCCTCCCGGGCATGTCCCAACCTAGCCGCGCCCCACCGCCCAGTCAAGCGTCTCACGCGGTCTCCGCGGGTCATCGTCGCGGTCGCTTTCCGGTATCCTAGCTCGGGATCGTGCAACTGTGGGGCCAAGATCGGTGAAAGTCTGGTGATCGCTTGCGCCGCGATGTCGAAGGGCCGTCGTGGCCGCTGCCGGACGAGGGTGACACGCTTATTTTCGCGTGCTCTCGATCCAAGGCAAGCAAAAAAAGCTGCTCGCCTCGTGGGCAGGGGCGGCTCAGAACCAGGCGGGCTCGGGCTCGCGACGGACGCCGGGGCCCAGGGCCTCGCGGACCATCTCGACGAGCCGGGGGCCGTCGACGAGCTCGATGGGGTGGTCGGCGGCGAACCGTTCGGCGGCGAGCGTGAAGGTTCGGGTGGTGACGAAGAACCCCTTGTGGCTCCGGGTGTGGTGGACGGTGCCGAGGAACTTCTGGACCTCGGGCGAGCCGACGACCCCCTGCTTCTTGTACTTGCACTGGACCACGCCCAGGAGCCCCTGGCGCCGGACGCGCAGGTCGATCCCCTCGTCCCCCGTGCCGCCGACGACCTCGACCTCGAACCCCAACGCCTCGAACAACTCGGCGACGAACTCCTCGAACCCCTCGGGGGTCAGCGAGTCGAGCTGCGCCAGCTTCAGGTCCGCCCGCCGCGCCTGGCCGCGGAGCTTCTCGGCGAGCTCGCGGGCCCCGAGGACCTTCGCGCGCAGCGCCTGCAATTCGGCCTCGGCCCGTTCCCTCGCCGGGCCGGCCTCGAGCCGGCTCGCGTACCGCTCGGCCTTGAACAACACGTTCTGGATCGTGTTGTCCAGCCGCGCCCGCTCGGCCCTCGTCAGTTGGTTCTCGTAGCGTCGGAAGATCGCGTACTCCAGGTGCTCGATCGCCCCGGCCCACTCCGCGGCGCCCGCGATCGCCGGCGCATCCTCGCGATACGGCGCCGAGGCGAACAGGCTCCCCTGCCTCGCCGGCCCTTCGCCGCCCGCCTGTTCCCCCTCCGCCATCCGCGCGCGGAGCCATTCCAGCACCATCGCGGCGCATTGCGGTCCCAGGCATTCCCTCGGCATTCCCTGTTCCACGCCCAGATTCTACCCGGTCGTCAAGGACAACGGACCAAGCGGCCGGTTCGTGACGCCGGTTCGCTTCTCAACGCTCGGGGGGGACGATGATGCCGGCGGCTGCGAAGATGGTCCGGAGCAGGGCTTTGGGCACCATCCCGCCCGTCTGGAACGTCGTCCCCGGCGGGAACTGCTCGATCCAGTCGCAGACGGCGACGGTCGGGTGCCTCAACCCCGTGACGATCCGGCCCTCCGGGTGGAAGGGCAAGAGGATCTCGGTCGGCGTCAGCGGCTCGACGAAGTCGGTCGAGCAGCCGATGGCCGCGACCCTGGAGCCTTTGAGGTAGTCGACGCGGCGGGTCGCGATGATCAGCGGCCGCGTCTTGCCCTCGCCCCGGCCGCTCGGCGCCACGGCCCAGACGATCCGCCCCGGACTGATCGCCGACATGGCGCGACTCCGGACGCGCGCTCAGGCGCCGTACCGCTCGGGACGCGGATTCCCCCGGGCCAGCGGCAAGACCTCCTCGATCGGCCGCATCTGCGCCTCCAGGGCGCGAGACTCGATGAGGCTCCTGGCCTCATCCAAATGGATGAGGAACTCTTCGGCCCCCTGCACCTCGAAGCCCTCGCGACCCAGGGCCTCGATCTCGCCGAGCCTCCGCTCCGAGGCCTCGACCCACATCCTGTGAAGCTCGCCGATCCTCCGATCGTCCTCGTCCCGATACGGGACGAGCCCCGCCGCGACGCGGCCTTGCCACGCCGCATCGATCGAGACGATGAGCTGAAAGGCCAGGTTGCCGACCGCGACAACCTCCTCCAGCTCGAAGCACCGCCCCGCCGCGTCGTGGTCTTCCCGCCACGGCTCGGCCTCCGCGTAGGCCGCGAGGACCCGCTCGGCATTCCTCATGAAGTCGGCTCCGATGCGCCCGCTCGTCCCGGTGCTCCAGGGAATCGGCGGTCCTGCCTCTATCCTAGGCCAAGGCGCCGGCTTTCCTCCAGGGCAACCTCATTTATTCGCAGCGGGTGGCACGTCCCTTCGGCCGGTTCGCGTACCGAGATTTGCAGGGAATAATAAACATTTGTTATTATAATGCGTTCATTTTTTTATTCATATTTGCACGTCACCCCTTCCCGCTCCACCCTCCGCCCCGTACATCCTCGCGGCGGCTCCGCACGCCGCTCCGCCGACCTCCGCTCCGGGCTCCGCTCACTTGCTCTCACGATTGCATGCTTACCTCAGCCGCCAACCTGAACCCGGGCCACGCGAAAGCCCAGGTCGTTGATCCGGCCCGCCGGCTCGCCCCCATCGCGGTTCGCCGACCGGCAGTAGCGGGGGTCGCCGCCCCAGCCCCCGCCCCGAAGCACCCGGTGCGAGGCCTTCTCATCCGACGGGCCTTGAGGGTCGTCGACCGGCGACGGCGCCTGATGATAGTAATCGGCAGCATACCTGTCCGAACACCACTCCCAGACGTTGCCGTGCATGTCGAAAAGCCCGAAGGCGTTCCGCTGGAATTGGCCGACGGGGGCGGTGAAGACATAACCGTCAGGCGCCTGAATCGTCGTCCAATCTGGAAACCTCTCCTTGGCGGTGCCGTCGGCCACGTTGCCGACGCGGGCCAGGCCCTCCGGTTCGTCGCCGCAGGAATAGCGCGTGGTCGAGCCGGCGCGGCAGGCGTACTCCCACTCGGCCTCCGTCGGCAAGCGATAGGTCACGCCCTCCTTCTCGCTCAGCCACTTGCAGAAGGCGACCGCATCGTTCCACGAGACACAGACGACCGGATGGTCATCGGCTTGTTCGAAGCCTGGATTGCGCCAGGTGTATTTGGAATCCTGATGGAATCCCTTCTTCTCCGCGTCCCAACCGTAGGCGCCGGTGCCGTCCTTTTCGCCCTCCGTCTTGTAGCCGGTGTCCTCGACGAACTTGCGAAACTGGCCGCGGGTCACTTCATATTTGCCGAGGTAGAAGGGCTTGGTGATGCGGACATGATGGCGCGGTTTCTCGTCACTTTCCGCCTCCTTGTCGTCAACGCCCGAGCCCATGTCGAACTCGCCCGGCTCGATGCGGACGAGCACGAGGCCCGTAGCCGGGCTGGTGATCTCCTTCGGGGGCGATTCGTCGCGACGATCGGCCTTGGGAGGGTCCGCCGGGGGCGCGGCGGGCATGACCTTGGGCGACGGCTCCTGCGGATGGATCCTTCCCGCGGACGGGGTTGCCATCGTGGACGGTGTGGACGGTGTCGTCATGACGGCGTCGTCGCCCTTCTTCCCCGAGATCGAGACAAGGAAGACGACGATCAGAAGCGCCCCGAGGCCGAGGAGGAACAGCTTCCATCGCGACAAAATGGGCGTGATCTGTGGCCCGGCCGGGGCGGGAGGCGTGGGGGATGGTTTCGGCACCGGAGCTTTGACGGGCGGGGCGGAGTCGGGGCGATTGCCGGTCGTCGGTGGAGGCGCCGGCACGACATCCCGGGCGTGCCCCGGGGGGTCGCTGATCGTTGTGTGGTTGGCCGGGGCCGGATGCCCGACCGCGCCGGGATCGCTCGGGAAGAGACTGCTCGGGCTGGGGATGGAGGCCGGGTTGACGATGGTGTCGAGGGTCGCGGCGAACTCGCTCATCGACGCCGGCCGGGAGCGGGGGTCGCGGGCGATGGCGGAGAGGCAGAGCAGTTCGAGCCGGGGGTCGAGGCCGGGCACGAGCATCGAGGGGGGCGACGGGTCCTGCGTGAGGATCTGGGCCATGATCGCCACGGCGTTCGGCCCATCGAACGGGGTCCGGCCGGTGAGCAGCTCATACAGGATGACGCCGAGGGCGTAGATGTCGCACGCGGGGCCCATCGACTGGGGCTCGCCGCGGACCTGCTCGGGGGGCATGTAATGTGGCGTGCCGAAGACCTGGCCGGTGCGGGTCAGGCGCCGCTCGGTCGGGTCGTCGCGGCGCGCCAGGCCAAAGTCGACGATCACCGGCTCGCGGCGCGAGCCCAGGTCGCGCATCATCACGTTCGACGGCTTGAGGTCGCGATGGATGACCCCGCGGGCGTGCGCCTCGGCCAGCGCCAGCGCCAGGGTGCGGACGATCTCGACGGCCGAGCGCGGCGTGATCCCGCGCCGCCAATGGATCAGCTCGGCGAGGCTGTCGCCCTCGATGTAGGCCATCGACAGGAAATGGACGCCGTCGATCTCGCCGAAGTCATACACATGGCAGAGATTGGGGTGGTTGAGCCCGGCGGCGGCGCGGGCCTCGCGGCGGAAGCGCTCGACGATCGCGGTGGTGTCGCCGTCGCCCAGATGCGCGACCTTCAACGCGACCTTGCGGCCGAGGATAGTGTCCTCGGCCAGGTAGACCGACCCCATCCCCCCGCCGCCGAGGCGCGCAAGGATCGTGTACCGGCCGAACCGCTCGGGAAGCTCGACCATCGGCGTCGCCCTCGACCCGCCAGGATCGCTCTTCGTAGGGTCCGCCGTGCGGACCGATCTTCTCTTTTTCATACGAAGATCGGT
>DASZMJ010000484.1:0-21697 GCA_035551935.1 Isosphaeraceae bacterium | reverse complement strand
CGTCCTCGACCCCAGGCCGATCCGAGACTCGGCGCCCGACGGCCTGGGGTCGAGGACGACCCCAGCCACCCGCCCGCCCCCGTTCCCTCGAACGAATTGCGAGCTCAAAGCCGTTCCCCGTCTCGTTCCCAGATCCGTCGTCCGTCTCGGTAAACCTGGCGGACGTTCAACTCCCGGTCGAGCACGACGAGGTCGGCCCGTTTCCCCGGTGCAATGCTGCCGATCTCGTGATCCCAGCCGGCGATGCGGGCGGGCGTCAGGCTCGCCATCCGCGCCACGACCTCCAGGGGCACGCCCGTCAACCGATGGAAGGTCCGCACGCAGTGATCCAGGCCCACCACGCTCGACGCCAGCGCCGTGCCGCTCGGCAGCAGGCCCACGCCGTCCGCCTTCCGGATCGGTTCGCCGCCGTCGAGGGGGCCGAGCACGTAGGGGCCGTCGGGCATGTCCAGGGCCCGGCTGCAGTCGCTCACCAACGCCAGTCGCTCCGGACCTTTGATCTTGTAGGCCAGCAGCAGGAGTTCGCGCCGCAGGTGCTTGCCGTCGGCGATGATTTCGGTGGTCAGCTCGTCGAAGTACAGCGTGGCCTCCGTCACACCGCCCCGCATCGGGTAGGTTTGCGTCTGCCGCAGCCGGGCCCGGTCGGACATCGCGCAGAAGAGGTGGTCGATGTGCCGCACGCCCCAGCCGACGGCCGCCTCCATCTGCTCGAACGTGGCGTGGGAGTGACCGGTGTTGCAACGGACGCCCTTCGCACGGCAGGCGCGGACGAACCCCTCGGCACCCGGCAACTCCGGGGCGACCGTCGCCGTGACGATGCTGTCAGCGAACGCGAGGTACTGCTCGTACTCGGCGGGGACCGGCGGCCGCACGCCGGCCCCGGGGTGTGCGCCGCGGGCCTCGTAGGCAAAGTAGGGGCCGTAGAAGTGCGCGCCCAGGATGCGGGCGCCATCCGTAGCGTCCTCCTTCAGCCGCCGGCACAGGCCGAGGAAGGTGAGGTGCTGCTCGTGGCTCGCCACGGTTGTGGTCGGCAGGAGGCTCGTGGTGCCGTGGCGGGCGTGGGCGCGACAGGCGGTGCGAAACGCCTCGTCGGTCCCGTCCATGAAATCGGCGCCATCGCCCCCGTGGACGTGGAGGTCGACGAACCCGGGTGCGAGATAGCCACCCACCAGGTCGATCTCGGGTTGGTCGCGGCACTCCGTCTCCGGTCCCGTCCGGATCGCGGCAATCCGCGCCCCGTCCACCTCGACCCGCGCCCCCGCGAGCAGCCGATCTTCGAGGATGACGGTGCCGCCGTGGAAGATCAGCGTTCCCATACGTCATTCGGGTCAGAGAGGGAAAAGGGGGGAGGGAAAAGGGGTCACAGAGCGGACCTTGGTCCCGCTGGCCTGCCGCCGAACGGGCCAGATTGGGTGATTGAGGAGTGGCCGGTGCCTCGCAGGGGAGGCCCCGGCCGACCGGGTCGTCTCCCGTCTCAATGGGCCGCGTGCGCCTGGATGGAGCCGGAGTCGATCAGGATGCCGCGGGCGACGTCGGCGCGGGCGTCGCTGGCCTGGACGGAGACGAGGATGTGGCCGCGCTCGAGCCGATCGGTGTACTCGAGGGCCTCGGTCTCGGGGATGCCGTGGCCGACCAGGGCGCCGATCAGGCCGCCGGAGGCCGCGCCGATGCCGGCGCCGGTCAAGGCGGCGGCCAAGGGGCCGCCGATCAGGAACGTGCCGACGCCCGGCAGGACCACGTTGCTGCCGACCAAAGCGATCCCGATCAGGGCCCCGACCCCCGCGCCCGAGACGGCGCCGGCGGTCGCGCCTTCTTCCGTCAAGTCGCCCGCGCCGGTCGTGGCGGCCATGTCGGCCGCGGAGCGCTGGTCGCGCATGGCGACGCCGATCTGGTCGCTGTCGAACCCGGCGTCCTGCAACGCCTCGATGGCCCGTCGGGCCTCGTCCTGCCGCTCGAACATGCCGACGACGGTCTTCATGGGAGTTCTCCTCTCGGGGATTCCCGACTCCTCCGCGACGGAGGCGAAGGGCGGACGCCACATCCATCCTCAGGGCAAACGACGGGCCAAATGGCCGGGCCGCGGCATCGGGGTTGCATTCGCCGATCCCTCATGAGCCGCACCGCGATCCGCACCGCGATCCGCACCGCGATCCGCACCCCGCCCGAATCGGCCGCCCAACAGGCGGGGCTCCGTTACGTCGATGACCGCCGACCCGGCATCGTCCGACGGCGGGCGGGCAAGGGGTTCGTTTACGAGGGGCCCGACGGTGGCCGGGTCGTCGACGAGGGCACGCTGAGTCGGATCAAGGGCCTGGCGATCCCGCCCGCGTGGGACGACGTCTGGATCTGCCCCGATCCCGACGGCCACCTCCAGGCGACCGGGCGCGACGAGCGCGGGCGGAAGCAGTACCGCTACCACCCCCGCTGGCGATCGACCCGGGACGCGTCGAAGTATCACCGCATGATCGCCTTCGCGAAGGCCCTCGGCCCCCTGCGACGGCGGCTCGAGAGCGACCTCGCGCGGCCGGGGCTCTCGCGGGAGAAGGTGCTCGCGGCGGTCGTCCGGCTGCTCGAGACGACGTTGATCCGCGTCGGCAACGCCGAGTACGCGCGCGACAACGGCTCGTTCGGCCTGACGACCCTGCGCGACCGGCACGTCGAGGTCGCGGGGCCGACGCTTCGATTCTCGTTCCGGGGCAAGAGCGGGGTCAAGCACGCCCTCGACCTCGACGACCGCCGGCTCGCCCGGATCGTGGCCCGGTGCCGCGACCTGCCCGGCCAGGAGCTCTTCCAGTACGTCGACGACGACGGCCGCGTGCGCGACGTCGGCTCGGAGGACCGTCAACGCCTACCTCCGCGAGGCCACCGGGGCCGAGTTCACCGCCAAGGACTTCCGCACCTGGGCCGGGACCGTGCTGGCCTCGCTCGCCTTGCAGGAGTTCGAGGCGTTCGACTCGGACGCCCAGGCGAAGAAGAACGTCGTCCGGGCGATCGAGGCGGTGGCCGGCAAGCTCGGCAACACGCCGAGCGTTTGCCGCAAGTGCTACGTGCACCCGGCCGTCATCGAGTCGTACCTCGACGGCACCCTCGCGACGGCCCTCCGCCGCCGCGCCGACCGCGCCTGGGCCGAGGAGCTTCGCGACCTCCGCCCCGAGGAGGCCGCCGTGCTCGCCCTGCTCCGACGCCGCCTCGCCCGCGAGGAAGACCGCGCCGAGGGCCGCGATCCGGGCGCTTGCAAGGCGTCGCGGCGCGGGCTACGCTCGGCGGTCGAGGACGATCGCGGCGACCGGGAGGCACGGAGATGGCCCACAGCGAGGAAGAGCTCAAGCAGGCGTTCAAGGCCTTCAAGAAGCGGCTGAAACTGGCGCGGCTGGACGACTCGTCGGCCAAGGGGATGGGGAGCAAGCAGACGAAGATCGGCGGCATCAGCCCCCCCGGCGGCCACCCGCCGGAGATCTGGGAGGAGCTCGTCGCGAAGGGCAAGCTGCGCCAGGAGGGGGGCGGGACCTATTCGCTGGCCAACGAGCTCTGAGCCGCGGCCTCCCCGCTGGACCGAGGCCCGGGCGGCGACCGCCCTCCGCGCGACCCTGGCCGCGGCGACCCTGGCGATGCTGGCGACGTCGTGGCCGCTCTGGGTCGAGTCGCCCGACTTCCCCCGCGTCCCCTTCGTCGCCGGCCTGCCCGACCCGTCGCGATCGGCCTCGTGGGTCGCGTTCGGCCTGCTCGTCGCGGCGGTCGCGGGCGGCGTCGCCTGGCGGCCGGCCCTGGCATCGGGCGCGGTGGTGCTCGCGGCGCTCGTCGCGCAGGACCAGCATCGTTTGCAGCCGTGGGCTTATCAATATTTTCTGGTTTCGATCGCGCTGGCGGCGTGCCCGGCGGGCGAGGCGTCGGGCCTGTCGCGGCTGTTCGTGGTGGCCTTGTACGTCCACTCGGGCCTGTCGAAGCTCGACGCCTCGTTCGTCCACGGGCTCGGCGCCGAGTTCCTGGCCGTCGCGACGCGGCCGTTCGGCCTCCATCCGCGGGCCTGGCCCGATTGGGTGCGGACGGCGGCGACCCTGGCGATGCCGGCCGCGGAGTCAGGGATCGGCGTCGGCCTTTGCTCCCGGAGGACGCGACGGCCGGCGCTGGTCGGGGCGATCGGGATGCACCTGGCGTTGTTGTTCGTGCTCGGGCCGGCGGGGCTCGACCACAGCGCGAACGTGTTGATCTGGAACGGGGCGTTGATCGTCGAGGACGTGATCCTCTTCGGCCCGACGCCGGCCCCGTCGCCGACCTCGGGCCGATTCCGGGCGTCGGGCCTGGCGCGGCTGGCGATGATGGGGGCGGCGATCCTGCCGTTCGGCGAGCGGCTCGGGCTCTGGGACGCCTGGCCGTCGTTCGCGTTGTATGCGAGCCACGTCGATCTGTCGGATGTTTATATCAACGAGGATGAGGCGGGGTCCCTGCCCGAGTCGTTGCGACGGCAACTCGCCGCCGATGGGGCGTGGCGTCGGCTCGACCTGACGGCCTGGAGCCGGTCGGTGCGCGGCGTGCCGGTGTACCCGCAGGCGCGGGCGTGCAACGGGCTGGCCGAGGCATTGGCGGCGCGGTATCGTGGGGCCCGCGCGCTCCGGGTGGTCCGGTGGGGGAGGGCCGGCTGGCTGTCGGGCCGCCGCGATCGGGACGAGGCGATCGGCCTCGACGCGATCCGACGCCTCGGCGACCGCGACCGCCTCAACGCCCACCCCGCCGGGGCCTTCCTCCGCCGACCTTGAGACGACCCCATGAGGCTGCCCCGTGCCAGCGGAATCCTGCTCCACCCGACGTCCCTGCCCGGCCGCTTCGGGATCGGCGACATCGGCCCGGCCGCCGAGCGGTTCCTCGCCTTCCTCTGCGAGGCCGGCCAGCGCTGGTGGCAGATGCTGCCGCTGGGCCCGACCGGCTTCGGCAACTCGCCGTACCAGTCGCACTCGTCGTTCGCCGGCAATCGCCTGCTGATCAGCCCCGAGCGGCTCGTCGCCGACGGCTGGCTCGACGAGTCCGACCTCGACGACTATCCCGACCTGCCCGACGTCGTCGTCGATTACGACGCGGTCGCCCCCGCCAAGGACCGCCTCTTCCGCCGCGCCTACGAGCGCCTGAGCCCGACCGACCCCGCCTTCGAGCCCTTCTGCAAGGCCAACGCGAGCTGGCTCGACGATTACGCCCTCTACATGGCGATCAAGCACGCCCACGGCGGCGTCGCCTGGAACGATTGGGAGCCCGACATCGCCGCGAGGGCGCCCGAGGCCCTGGCCCGCTGGCGCGCGGAGCTGGCCGACGAGGTCCGGTTCGTCCAGTTCGTGCAGTTCCTCTTCGCCCGCCAGTGGGAGCACCTCCGCGCGACGCTCCGCCACGGCCACATCGGCCTGATCGGCGACCTGCCGATCTTCGTGGCGCAGGACAGCGCCGACGTCTGGGCCCGGCCCGACCTCTTCCTGCTCGACGACAAGGGGCGGCCGACGGCCGTCGCCGGCGTGCCGCCGGACTACTTCAGCGCCACCGGGCAGCTCTGGGGCAACCCGCTCTACAAGTGGCCGGCGCACGCCGTCGAGAACTACGCCTGGTGGCTCACCCGGCTGAAGGCGACGACCGACCGCGTCGACCTCGTGCGGCTCGACCACTTCCGCGGCTTCGAGGCCTACTGGGAGGTCCCCGCCGGCGCCGAGACGGCCGTCAACGGCCGTTGGGTCCCCGGCCCCGCCGACCGCTTCCTCAACGCCGTCCGCGACGCCCTCGGCGGCCTGCCGCTGATCGCCGAGGACCTCGGCGAGATCACCCCCGGCGTCGAGTCGCTCCGCGACCACTTCCAGCTCCCCGGCATGCGCATCCTCCAGTTCGCCTTCGGCGACGACGTGAAGGCCAACGATTATTTACCATATAATTACATCCACCACTGCTGCGTCTACTCCGGCACCCACGACAACGACACGACCGTCGGCTGGTTCCACGGCTCGGAGGGGATGACGACGCAGTCGGAGGAGGTCAAGAAGGCCGAGCAGTCGTTCGTCCGGCGCTACGTCGGCACCGACTGCCGCGAGGTCCACTGGGACCTGATCCGCCTGGCCCTCAGTTCCGTGGCCGACACGGCGGTCTTCCCCTTGCAGGACGTGCTCGGCCTCGACAGCTCGGCGCGGATGAACGTCCCCGGCCGCGCCGAGGGGAACTGGCACTGGCGGTTCGACTTCGAGTGGCTCGACCCCTTGACCGTCGAGCGCCTCGCCGACCTGACGGCCGTCTACCACCGCTGGAACGGCGAGGTCCCCGCCCGCTTCCATCACTTCCCCGTCGCCCAGACCCGCCCCGAGGAGCCCATCGGCACCACCTCCGAGCCCCGCTCCGTCGCCGGCCCGCCCGACCGCGCGGGGTGAGCCGGCCGATCGAGTCAATGGCTGTTGGCCGGACCGCGAGCATCGGCCTATTCGTCGCCGGAATGCGAGGGAAACTCGCCGGGGAAGAACCTTGTAGAGACTTGGTCTCCCGGCCGTATGTTCCTTAAGCCTTGTTCGATCTCTCGTTGGATCCAGCGGTCGACGGTGTCGCGTCGGCGTTGCTCGCGGGCCCATTCGGAGATCGGCAGCGCGAGCAATGCGACGACGACCATGGCTGTGCGGATCTTGAATCTCGGCCGTCGCATGGTTCTCTTCCTCCGTGACGAAGCCGCTCAGCCGAGGACGCGCCCGAGCGGCTCGGCCAGGCGCTTCAACGAGTCGAGGAGGCGATCGAAGGCGGCGAAGTCGAGCGACTGGGCGCCGTCGGAGAGGGCGCGGTCGGGGCGGGGGTGGACCTCGATGAGGAGGCCGTCGGCGCCGGCGGCCAGCGCGGCCAGGGCCATCGGCGGCACGTCGTCGCGGCGGCCGGTGCCGTGGCTGGGGTCGACGAGGATCGGCAGGTGCGAGAGCCGCTTCGCGGGCGGGATCACCGAGAGGTCGAGCGTGTTGCGGCTGTGGTCCGAGAACGTCCGCACGCCGCGCTCGCAGAGGGCGACGCGGTAGTTGCCGCCGGCCAGGACGTACTCGGCGGCCATCAGCCATTCCTCGAGCGTCGCCGACATCCCGCGCTTCAACAGCACGGGCTTCGAGGCACGCGCGACCCTGCGCAAGAGGCTGAAGTTCTGCATGTTCCGGGCGCCGACCTGGAGGATGTCGGCCACCTCCTCGACCGCGTCGGCGCTCTCGGTGTCGAGCACCTCGGTCACGACGCCGATGCCGGTCGCCGCGCGGGCCTTGCGGAGGATGTCGAGCCCGGCCTGGCCGAGCCCCTGGAACGCATACGGGCTCGTCCTCGGCTTGAACGCCCCGGCGCGGAGCAGGCGGATGCCGCGGGCGGTGAGGAACTCGGCCGTCTCGAGGATCATCGCCTCGTCCTCGACCGAGCACGGCCCGGCGATGATCGTGAACGTGCCCGGGCCGATCGCGGCGTGCGGGAGCGTGACGGTCGTGTCGTCGGGGTGCATCTCGCGGCTGGCGAGCTTGAACGGCTTCGTCACCCGGATCAGCTCGAGCACACCCGGCAAGACCTCCAGGCTCCTCGGGTCGATCGCCGAGGTGTTGCCGGTGATGCCGATCGCCATCCTCGTCGGCCCCGGCATCGGGTGGGGCGTCAACCCCATCGCCCGGATCGCCTCCACGACGCGATCGACCTCGTCCGTCCCGGCCTGGCTCCGCATGACCACGAGCATGAATCCGGACCTCGATCGGGGTTGTCGGTCGACGATCGGGCGGGACGATCGACCCGCCCGATCCGACCGGTCGGCCAGCCCCCATCCTATCCCGAAGCGCCAGCGAGGGCCTCCCAACACCTCCCATCCGGCGGCGATCCGGCCGGAATCCTGGGAAAAAGTCCGCCGGTTCCGGCCCGCATTTCCAACTAAGAGGGGGTGGAATGCCACGCGCGGGAGGGTGGCGTTGCGCGCCCCGCGTTGGGTTTCCTGAGGTCGACACGGGGATCGGTCAGACGATGAAGCTTGAGCCAACGCCGCCGCGATCGCCCGGCGCCGAACGAACCCACCGTGGCTTTGCCTACCAGATGTTCGGTGAACAGGATTCCGTGAACAGTGGGACGGGGTGTTCACGGAATTGGTCTGATAGCGGCACGCGGCGACTATGGGGCATCGCGACGCGGGGGCGGGGACGGGTCCGGCGCGAAGAAGGGGAAGCGGGCGCGATAGCGCCATGCCCGAGCCTGGGAATCGTAATACTCGACCCACGGCACATAACTGGCGATAATACTGTCCCCCTCCGCCTGGGTGATTCCGCTCGTCACAACCTGCTCACGCACGTATTCGATGTAACCTCGGTTTTCGCGAGCCTCCTGCTCCGCGTATCCAGCCATCACGCGGTATCGCTCGCTGCGGCGGCGCCAACGCGGCACCTGGATCATCCCCGATGTGACGACGGCGACCAGCCCCACGAGGATCATCAGCGTCCGGAGGCGGAAGTTCAGGCGGGGTAGGTGCATGGGGCGGTCTCCCGGTGTGTCAGATTGGATCATCCCTGTGTCGGGGCTAGAAAGGCAAGGATTCCTTGACGCCACGCATTGTGTCCGACGAGTGTCGATCAATCGTCGTTTGTGGGATTTTTTCCCGAAATCGAGGTTTTATTTGACAGAAACAGGAACAGGTGCTAAGTATAGATTGCGAACCTGTTGGAAGAAGACTTGGCCTGTAGTTAGATGCCATCAGCCTGTGCCGTTGAATACCCTCGCCCCTGATGGTATGGTGCACGAATTGCAGCGTAGACTCTTCGTGGATGCGAGCGGGATGGCGCGGTGGAAAGCGAACTTTATGCGAACAAGATGGACGATGTCGCGGTATCGACGGAAAGGTTCTCGCTTGTCTGTGTCGACGGTCGATGGAAGACGGAAAATGCCCGGGGCGTAAGATTTACAGCCAAAGGCATTTATATTTTTGTGGTTCAGTATGATCGGCTGTTTATCGCCAAGCGTCGGGCCCACCGCGTAACGAAGGAACCGATTAACCATATTGACCTTGCGCACGGCAAGATGGTACAATTTGCGGGCGAGGCGAGGTTCGGCAGTCGGCGACGTCGGGGGATGCTGCGGATATGGAATGATCGGACGGGTCATTTCTATGACCCGAAACGACCGATGAATCCCGGCGTGGTCCCGATCTTGCCACGAGACCTCTTCGAGCGATATTTGGGGTTCTGAGATGACGCTCAAGGCCAGCGAGTTCGCCGGACTCAGGCGCGATCCCAGGTGGGAGAATGCTCTCGCTCGGGACTTGCGCACCCTTTCCGAGTCGGAGAGGTTTCGGTTCCTCGACGAACTCCTCAGCGTCCAGCCAACGGTTGCACTCGGACTCGCGCGTCGGTGCCTCTCCCAGAAGGCGAGTTTCGAGGCGATCCTTGAGCGCGGGCTGGGCGAGGCTGACGCGAGCAGCATCCGGGATTGGCTCGCCTGTGTGACCCCCCATCTTGGGATGCGTCGCGTCATCAGGCGTCTTCGCGAGCTTCTCCCCGGTCATCGCGCCATGGTCAAGGCGGCAGCCTATTGGCTACCCGAATTCCTAAAGGGTTCGGGATGCTCTGAGGCGGATTTGAAATGGCTTGCCGCCGCCTAGCGAGTATGCGCTCGCATCCGACTAACGACCACGCCCGACCATTTTCGGTCGGGCGTGGTCGTTAGTGGCGGCACACCTTATCAAATCCACGCCATAGCCGCAAGGAAGTCGTCCACGTCCGCGACCGACACGGATTCCGGCTCCGTCGGCTCCTCCTCGCCCCAGAAGACGGGGTTCAGTCGCAGTTCGTACATACTCTGAATCAGGCAGCAGAGGCACCCACCGTGCACCTGCGCTCACAAAGGCGACCGACGTCGCGAGGGCGCCGGGTGCCCGATCGGCTCCGCGACCGCGCCCCGATCGCCACGGCGATCCCTCTCGGGTTCGAGGCCGATCCCCTGGCAACCGGCGCCGCGCGAAACGAAGCCACTTCGTGTTCGACCCGGCGCGAAACGAACCTACGGCGCGCCCGACGCCGTTTCCTGCAAAACGAACCCAAACTTGGGGGGATTGGGAAGCCCTTGAGGGGAGTTCGGCGGCCTTGAATCCCGGCGCGGAACGAAGCCAGGACGCGCGCCAAACGAACCCACGGGGGCCTGGGAAGACGAGGCAAAGTCTGTCGGCAGCCTGCGCCGGCGCGAAACAAAGCCACTTCGCCCCCGACCCCGTCCGCGACCGAACGAACCCAACGGCATCCTGGGGGCCCTGGAGGAACCTTGACGACGCCCGGCGCCGGCGCGGAACGAACCGAAGGGCCGGGGCACCGATCCGCTTTCGTTCACAAAGGAGGGGGCGGTCGCGGGCCCCGGGAATCGGGCCGGCCCGCGCCGGCGCTCCGGGTCGGGGGATGGAGACGGCGGCCACGGTGTTTTTCCGGACGGCACCCCTTGCAATTCCTGTCCTATGATCTTAGGATTGACGGCGCCGAAGGGGTCCAACCGGAGGGAGGTGGGTCGATGAGGCGCCTGGCCCGCACGCTCGCCCTGGCCTGTATCGCGACGTTTGTCGTGGGCTGCGGCCAATCGCCGCGCGTCAACCCCGAGGCCCCGCCGGCCCCGAAGGTGGCCGTGGCCCAACCGGTCGCGAAGGAGGCGAAGCCCGAGGCG
Organism: Isosphaeraceae bacterium; assembly: GCA_035551935.1. Classification (GTDB taxonomy): domain Bacteria; phylum Planctomycetota; class Planctomycetia; order Isosphaerales; family Isosphaeraceae; genus DASZMJ01. The sequence continues at coordinate 11,050 of DASZMJ010000484.1, read as the reverse complement.
CCGCCGAAGCCGAAGGCAACACCCAAGGTGAAGGCGTCGGCGCCCGAGCCGGCGTTGGTGGTCCGGCCGGCGAAGGCGACGCTCGCGGCGGGCGATCCGGGCGTGCAGTTCCTCGCCGAGGGGCCGGGCAAGCACGGCGGCCGCCGCGACCTGACCGAGCAGGTCCGGTGGGAGGCGGAGCCGGAAGGGGTCGTGGCGATCGGCGAGGACGGTTTCGTCCGGCCGCTCAAGGCGGGCAAGGCGACGGTGCGGGCGGTCCTCGGCTTCGAGAAGGTCGAGGCGGCCCTGACGGTCGAGATGCCCGAGCCGGCCGCGCGGCCGTGGGACTTCGCGGCCGACATCGTGCCGATCCTGACCCACGCCGGTTGCAACGCCGGCGGCTGCCACGGCAAGGCCGACGGCCAGAACGGCTTCCACCTCTCGCTCTTCGGCTACGACCCCGACGGCGACCACCAGGCCATCACCCGAGGCGCCGGCGGTCGCAGGGTCTCGGCATTCCGCCCGATCGACAGCCTCCTGATCCGCAAGGCGACCGGCCGCACGCCGCACACCGGCGGCCAGCGGATCACGCCCGGCTCCGACGCGTACCGGACCCTCCTGGCCTGGGTCGAGGCCGGCGCGCCGAGGGCCCGGGGCAAGTCGCACGGGGCGCTCAAGGACGTCGTCGTCGAGCCGGCCCGGGCGCGGCTGGATGAGCCGGGGCCGAGGCAACTGCGGGTCGTCGCCCGGTTCGCCGACGGCCACGAGCGCGACGTGACCCGGCTGGCCGGCTACCGCGTCAACGACGACACGGTCGCGAGCATCGACCCCAACGGCAAGGCCGCCCTGCTCCGCCGCGCCGAGGTGGACCTGATCGTCCGCTACCAGTCGCGCGTCGTCAGCACCCGGATCGCGACCCTCATCAACCCCGACCTCCAATACGACTTCGCCAGGCTCCCCCGCCGCAACTTCATCGACGACGAATTGTACAAGCGGCTCGCCGACCTGAAGGTCCCGCCGAGCAAGCCGGCCGACGACGCCACCTTCCTCCGCCGCGTGACGCTCGACCTCGTCGGCCGCCAGCCCTCGCCCGAGGAGGTCCGCGACTTCCGCAAGGACAAGGACCCCGACAAGCGCATCAAGAAGGTCGACCGGCTCCTCGCCGACCGCGACTTCGTCCGGTTCTGGCAGATCAAGTTCGGCGACATGCTCCAGATCAGCTCCGCCCGCTTCGGCAACGGCTCGGGCGCGTACCTCTACTGGCTCAACGACCGCCTGCTCAAGAACGCCCCCTGGGACGTGATGGTCCGCGAGCTCCTGACCTCGCTCGGCAACCCCTACGACTTCAAGGAAGGCGGCGCGATCAACTACGCGCTCGAGGGGGCCGACGCCAAGGAGAAGGCCGAGCTGACCGCCCAGCGCTTCCTGGGCCTCCGGATCCGCTGCGCCCAGTGCCACGACCATCCCTTCGACGTCTGGACGCAGGACGACTACTACGGCCTCGCCGCCTTCTTCGCCAAGATCAAGCGCCCGGTCGGCCCCGGCATGATGGCCCGCGACGTCGTCTCGATCGACCCGAAGGGGCAGGTCGAGCACCTCCGCACCAAGAAGCCCGTGCCGCCTCGCTTCCCCGAGGGGGACGTCGTCAAGCTCCCCGACGACGAGGACCCGCGCAAGGCGCTCGCCTCGTGGATGACCTCGCCGGAGAACCCGTTCTTCGCCCGCGCGATGGCCAACTGGGTCTGGGCGCAGTTCTTCGGCAAGGGGCTGGCCGACCCGGCCGACGACCTCAGCCGCTCGAACCCGCCCGTCCACCCCGAACTGCTCGACGCGCTGGCGAGGCACTTCGTCGAGCACAAGTACGACCTCCGCGACCTGATCCGGACCGTCGCCACGTCCGAGGCGTACGGGCTCTCCTCCGCGACCGTGCCCGAGAACGCGCACGACCACCGCATCTTCTCGCACCAGAGCCCGCGCCCCTTGACGGCGCACCAGATGGCCGACGTGCTCGCCGAAGTGACCGAGGTCCCCAACCGCTTCGGCCAGCTCGGCGTCCGCAAGGCGATCGAGGTCAACGACCCGTCGACCCCGAGCGTCATCCTCGACACCTTCGGCCGCTGCACCCGCACCAACGGCTGCGCGGCGGTCGCCGCGCCGAGCCTGAGCCTGCGGCAGTCGCTGCTCCTGATCGGCGGCAGCGTGATCGAGGAGAAGATCTCCAGCCCGCGCGGGTATCTCGCGAACCTGCTCGACCTCGACCCGCCCCCCGCGCCCGAGGAGATCGTCGAGAACCTGTATCTCCGCACCCTCTGCCGGCCGCCGACCGACGAGGAGACCTCGCACTGGTCCAAGGCCCTCCGCGCCGGCCCCTCGACCCGCGACGCGGCCGAGGACCTCTTCTGGGCCCTGCTCAATTCGAGGGAATTCGCGTTCAATCATTGATTTCCAATGACAGATGGAAGATGTCCGATGACAGATTGATGACTAATGCAAGTTTATCTGTCATCGGACATCGGGAATCGTCGGAGTCCGACCCATGACCAAGCCCAAGCCCACGCCGAGGGGCCCCTGCGGGGGGCCGAGCCGTCGCGACCTGCTGCGAGTCGGCCTGCTGAGCGCCTGGGGGCTCGGCCTGGAGGAGCTGCTCCGCGCGCGGGCCGTCGCGCGGGAGGGCAAGCCGGCGAGCGGGCCGGGCAAGGCGAAGGGCTGCATCCTGATCTGGCTGGCGGGCGGGCCGTCGCACATCGACACCTTCGACCCCAAGCCCGAGGCGCCCAAGGAGTATCGCGGCGAGTTCAAGCCGATCGACACCGCCGTGGCCGGCACTCGGATCAGCGAGGTCTTCCCGAAACTGGCCAGGGAATTCGACAAGCTGACCCTGATCCGCGGCGTGACCTCGCCCGAGGGGGACCATGACCGCGCCGCGCACCACATGCTGACCGGCTACCGGCCGAGCCCGGCGTTGGTCTACCCGAGCTTCGGCAGCGTCGTCGCCAAGGCGCGCGGGTTCGGCGGCAGCACGTTGCCCCCCTACGTGGCCGTGCCCGACGCCCCCCTCTTCTCCTCCAGCGGCTACCTGACCCCCGCCTTCGACCCGTTCTCCGTCGGCGGCGACCCGAACCAGGACGGCTTCCGCGTCCGCGACCTGACCCCGCCGGACCGCGTCACCCTCGAGCGCCTGCTCCGCCGCCGCGACATGGTCAAGGCGCTCGACGGCTTCGCGCACGACGTCGGCGAGACCCCGCTGACCTCCAGCCGCGACAAGTTCGCCTCGCAGGCTTATGACTTGATGACTTCGAGCAAGGCCCTCGCCGCGTTCAAGATCGGCGACGAGGACGCGAAGCTCCGCGAGCGCTACGGCCGCAACCCGCTCGGCCAGTCGTTGCTGCTGGCGCGTCGGCTGATCGAGTCGGGCGTGGCGTTCGTGACCGTCAACGACCGCGGCACCGGCCAGCTCGGCTGGGACACGCACCAGCAGAACTTCCCGACGATCAAGGACACGCTCGCCCCGCCGCTCGACCAGGGGGTCGCGGCGCTCGTCGGCGACCTGGCCGAGCGCGGCCTGCTCGACAGCACCCTGGTCGTCATGATGGGCGAGTTCGGCCGGACCCCGAAGGTCAACCCGAACGCCGGCCGCGACCACCACGGCCGCGCCAACTGCTGCATCCTGGCCGGCGGCGGCCTGCCGAAGGGGCTCGTCCTCGGCCGCACCGACGTGAAAGCCGAGGGGCCCGTCGATCGCCCCGTCACCCCCGCCGACCTCGCCGCGACCGTCTACACCGCCCTCGGGATCGACCCCACCCGACGCTTCGAGACCCCCGACGGCCAGCCGGTCCGGCTCGTCGACAAGGGTGAGGTCATCCGCGAGCTGCTCTGACCCTCGCCCGCTCGCCTCGGCCATCCGCCGGGCCGCCCGCCGCACCGCCTCGAACCGCGGCGCGGCGGTCGGCCCGCGCGGTTTTTAGGGATTGACTCGTACGGTATCATTCTGTATCAGATAAACAGCCGTCCCGGTCCGGGTCCGAACGGGACCCGGGATGATTGTGTCGGTTCGCGAGCGTTCGGGAGGGTGGTAGATTAGGGGGAGCGTCGGGCGACCGACGGCACGCCGGAGCGACCGACCCTCCAACCCCCGCTTGCCCATGCCCGAGCCGATCGACTACAAGGCCGCCGGAGTCGACCTCGACACCTACGAGGAGACGATGCGGCGGCTGCCGCCCCTGCTGGAGCGGACGTATACCCCGCGGGTCCTGAACTGGAAGGAGGGGTTCGCCGGTCTCTTCCGGCTCAACGCCAACATCAACCTGCTGTCGCGGACCTACCGCGACCCGGTGCTCGTGGCCTCGACCGACGGGGTCGGCACCAAGCTCAAGCTGGCCTTCGCGACGGGGAGGCATCAGACCGTGGGCATCGACCTGGTGGCGATGTCGGTCAACGACTGCCTCTGCGCCGGCGCCGAGCCGTTGTTCTTCCTGGACTACGTGGCGATGGGCCGCGACGACCCCGACCTCTCGCAGGGCATCGTCCGCGGCATCAGCGACGGCTGCGTCGAGGCCGAGTGCGCCCTGCTCGGCGGCGAGACGGCGATCCTGCCCGAGTTCTACCACGAGGGCGAGTACGACCTGGCGGGCTTCTGCGTCGGCGTCGCCGAGCGGAAGCAGGTCTTGACCGGGGCCGAGGTCCGGGAGGGGGACAAGGTGATCGGGCTGGCGAGCTCGGGCCTGCACTCCAACGGCTACAGCCTGGCGCGGAAGGTCGTCCTGGAGCGCGCCGGCCTGGCCCCCGATTCCGCGGTGCCCGAGCTGGGGCGGACCGTCGCCGACGAATTGCTGGAGCCGACGCGGATCTACGTCCGGGCGCTCAAGGCCGTCTATCGGCACTATCGCGTCAAGCGGGTCGTCCACGGCATCGCGCACATCACCGGCGGCGGCCTGATCGACAACCCGCCGCGCATCCTCCCGGAGGGCCTGGCGATCCGGCTGCGGCGGGGCTCGTGGGAGGTGCCGAAGGTCTTTCCCTGGCTCCAGGCCCTCGGCGGCGTCGGGGACGAGGAGATGTTCCGCGTCTTCAACATGGGGATCGGCCTGATCCTGGTCGTGGCCGACTATCACGCCGAGTCGATCGTCCGCTACCTCCAGGGAGTCGGCCAGGCCGCCTGGGTCATCGGCTCGGTCGTGTCGGGGGACCGGGCCGTCCACTGGGAATGAAGGCCGGGCGCGGGTCGTCGGGACGGTTCCCGCGCCGAGAAAACCCGGAGAAACCCCGCGGGCCGTCGGCAAGAATCGGCCCGCGACGACGAAGAGTGTAGGAGATTCCCTGCCCCGAGTTCAGGAGGTATCCATGGCGCCCTGGAGAGAGCGCGGGCCGGTCGGGCGTTGGCTGGCGATGGCGGGCGTGGTGGCGACGGTCGCCGCGGTGGTCTTCTGGGCGACGCCGGGCCGTCGGCGGCGGGATCGGGCCATCGAGCGGCACGTCGAGCTGGCGCGGGAGTTCGGCCGGATCGCGGACCAGCACCTCGAGGCGGCCGGGTCGTTGCGGGTCGCCGACGAGTCGGTCGACCCGGCCCTGCGGCGGCTCCATCGGCAGATCGTCGAGTTCTCGAGGGAGCTCGGCCGGCAGGCGCGCGAGAACGCGGAGTGGCACGCGCGTCGGGCCCGCGAGCTGGCCCGCCGCCTGTCGTACGACGACCGCAAGGACGGCGAGGCCGACCGGCTCCAGGAGTCGCTGGAGCGCGGCCAGCGAGTCTGGGCGCGGGTCGAGGGGGGCTTGCTCGACTCGGAGATCCGCAGCTATGTGCAAGGGCCGCGTCGCGGCGGCCCGCGACGCGCGCCGGGCCCGACCCCGGTGGGAGGCATCGCCAACGGCCCCCGCGCCGAGGCCGGCCGCGGCGATCAGCGCCCGCCGGAGGAGGTCTCGGCCTGGGCGACCTGCTTGCCGCCGTCGAACTTCGACAGCGCGTCGGTCAGGAACTTGATGTAAGACGGTGCCTCGATGTATCCCCCCGCCTGTGCCAGGACCTTCCCCTCGGGGCTCAGCACGACGTACAAGGGGCTGGTCAACTGCGCGGTCAGCTTCTTCTCGAGGTCGAGGTTGTCCGCCGCCAGTTCCTCCTTTTTGTCCCTCGTCAGTGTGGCGATGGGGACCTGGTCGGTGTAGAGCTGGACGGTGACGAACTTCTGCAGGAGCGGCACGACGTCCCGCCGCGGCATGACGCCGCTCTCCATCTGGCGGCAGTTGGCGCAGAAGACGCCCGTGAAGTCGATGAGGACCGGCCGCCGCTCGGCCTTGGCACGCTCGAGCGCCTCGTCATAGCTCATGCCCCACTGGACGCCGTGGAAGGTCTTCTCTTCGCGGAGGGCCTTCTCGGGCTCCTTCGAGGTCGCCTTCACAGCCGTCGCCGGCTCGGCCGTCGCGACCTTCGTCTCGCCGCCCGACGGCGCGGCGTTCAAGTTCCTGAACGCGAGCCGGTCGGCGTCGGGACCGAGCAGGCCGACGACCAGGTGATTGTAGATCTGTCCACGCGGCGGGAAGCCGAAGAGCGCCGGGGTCAGATACAACGCCGCGCCCAGGAAGAAGGCGCCCGTCAGGAGCCGGCCGGGGCCGACGCGGACCTCGGCCTGGTCGTCGCCGGTCTTGAAGAACCCGAGCAAGTACACGCCGCAGATCAGCGCCAGGACGACCCACGACGTCAGCATCACGTACGAGTCGATCCACGCGTCGGCCGGGTCGGTGCCGAAGCCGATCTCGGCCGCGTTCAGGAACTTGAACGCCGCGCCGATCTCGACGAGGCCGCCGACGACCTTCACCGCGTTCATCCAGTCGCCGCTCTTGGGCAGCTTCGTCATGAGCCCCGGCGCCAGTGCCAGCAGGAAGAAGGGCAGCGCCAGCACGGTCGCGAAGGTCATCAGGCCGATCACGGGATAGAAGTACTGCCCCTGCGCCGCGATCACGATCAGGCCGCCGACGACCGGGAAGGTGCACGTGAACGAGGTGATCGTCAGCGTCAACGCCATGAAGAACACGCCGACGAGCCCCCCGCGACTCTCGCCGCGCGACGAGGCGTTCAGCAGGAAGCTCGGCAGGCCGATCTCGTAGAGCCCCAGCAGGCTCAGGCCGAAGGCGATGAAGATCAAGGCGACGGCCAGGTTCAGCCACGCGTTCGTGGCCAGCCGCTGGATCGACGACGCCCCCAGGAACGCCGAGAAGGCCACGCCGACCAGCGTGAAGATGCCGATGATCGCCAGGCAGTAGGTGATCGCCAGGCCCGTCGTCCTCGCCCGCCCTTTCGGCTGGCCGACCTCCTCGGCCTTGGCCCCCTTACCGTGGGCGGCCTGCCCTTGCTTGATGAAGAAGTTGACCGTCACCGGCACCATCGGCCAGACGCAGGGCATCAACAAGGCCAGTAGGCCCCCGAATGCCGAGGTCAGCAGGAACGGGAAGAGCCCCTTCTCGATCGCCGCCTGGACCTCGTTCTTCGGCGCGCCTGGCGATGCCACCGCCGGGCCGGCCTCGAACGCCACGGTGGTCATCAAGAGGAGCGACGCCGCCGCGGCCTTCTTGGACCCCTTGCCCTTGACCGTCACCGTCGCGGCGGGCAGGGTGTGCCGGGTGGGCGTGAGGCAGCTCTTCGGGTCGCAGAGCTGGAACTCGATCTGGTTGCGGATGGTGTGCTTGCCGGGCTTGGCGTCGTCGGGGACCTTCAGCTTGAGGCTCCAGGTGACGCTCTCCTCGTGGAACTCGATCGCGTCGAGGGTGGGGAACGCCGGCTCCTTCTTGCGGATCGGCTTGGCCGACGCCTTCCAGTCGCCGACGGGCTCGAGGCCACCCTTGTCGAAGAGGTCGAAATGGGTGCTGACCGGGCCGTCGTCGGCCTGCTTCTTGGCGTAGGCGTAGATATGCCAGGGGGAATCGACCTTGGCCGTCACCTTGAGCGTGACGGTGTCCCCCGGCGCGGCCTCGGCCGGCTCGATCGTCGTGGTGAACTGGGCTTGCTGCGGCTTGATCCGCGAGTCCTTCCGCGCCGGCTTGACGTCCTCGGCGGCCGTCGCGGCCGGGATCGCGGCGAAGGCGACCGCGAGCGCGGCGAGGCCGGCGAGGAGATTCCGACGACGACAGGCGTTGCGCATGGCGGAGGCACCCCTTTTCGACCCGTGTCAACCCGCCGACGGCCGATCGTGACCGCCCGGCCCTGATTGCCCTCATCCTATGGCAGCACCCCCTCGCCCGGCAAGCGGACCTCGGCTGGTCGGCGGCCGTGGCAGGGGGTAGGATCGAGTCGGGCAGGGAGGGTGCGCCATGGCGACTCCGGGAGAAAGGCTGAGGGCGGCGTGGGCCGAACGGCCGGCGATGATCCCCGGCGCGTTCAATGCGCTCGCGGCGCGGATGGCCGAGCGGCTGGGGTTCCGGGCGGTTTATCTATCCGGCGGGGCGCTCTCGGCGGGCTGGGCGGCGTTGCCGGACGTCGGCCTGCTGACCCTCTCGGAGTTCGTCGATCAGGCGGCCGTGCTGGCGAGGGCGACGAGCTTGCCGGTGCTCTGCGACGCCGACACCGGCTTCGGCGAGCCGATCAACGTCGAGCGGACCGTCCGGCTCTTCGAGGAGGCCGGCGCCGCGGGCCTCCACATCGAGGACCAGGTCCTCCCCAAGCGGTGCGGGCACCTCTCGGGCAAGGCGGTCATCGCCGCCGACGCGATGGCGGCCAAGGTCCGCGCCGCGGTGCTGGCCCGCCGCGACCCGGCCTTCGTGATCGTGGCCCGGACCGACGCCCGATCGGTCGAGGGCTTCGATTCCGCCGTGGCCCGGGCCCGGCTCTACGCCGCGGCCGGGGCCGACCTGATCTTCCCCGAGGCGCTCGAGACCCTGGATGAGTTCGCCGCCTTCGCCCGCGCCGTCGATGCCCCCCTGCTCGCCAACATGACCGAGTTCGGCCGCGGCCCCTTGCTCGACCTCGACACCCTCGCCGGCCTCGGCTACCGCGCCGCCCTCTATCCCCTGACCGCCTTCCGCGCCGCCATGAAGGCCGCGGAAGACGTCCTGATCCAGCTCCGCGATACCGGCTCCCAGCGCGGCGCGCTCGACCGCATGCAGTCGCGCGCGGAGCTGTACGACCTGCTCGGCTATCGCGAATGGGAGGCCCGCGACCGATCCTACTTCGGCGAAGGAGGATGATCCGCGGACTGTCCCGACGCGGGTGAAAGTCGGGGTGGGGGACGGTCCATCCCACCGGACGGCTCCCCGACCGGGCCCCCGGCGCGTTAGGATGGGGCCCGTTTTTCGAGCAGGGAACGCCCCGCGAGCGGAGCCGACGCGACGTGAACGACGCCTGGATCGCCGACCGGATGCGCCTGATCGATGCCTCGGGCATCCGCAAGGCGTTCGAGATGGCCAGGTCGATGGCCGACCCGATCAACCTGTCGATCGGCCTGCCCGACTTCGACGTCCCCGAGGCCGTCCAGGAGGCCGCGATCGCCGCGATCCGCGGGGGACGCAACGCCTACACCGTCACCCAGGGCATCCCCGAGCTGCGCGCGAAGATCCAGGAGGACCTCGATCGTCGCCTCGGCCATCCCGATCGCCAGGTGCTCATCACCTCGGGCAGCTCCGGCGCCCTGCTCCTGGGGATCTGCTGCTCGGTCAACCCGGGCGACGAGGTGATCGTCTTCGACCCGTACTTCGTCATGTATCGCCACCTCGTCACGCTCGCCGGGGGCGTGCCGGTGGTCGTGGACACGTACCCCGACTTCCGGATCGACGCGGAGAAGGTGGCCGCGGCGATGTCGCCGCGGACCAGGTGCGTGATCGTCAACACCCCGGCCAACCCCACCGGGGTCGTGGCCACGGCCGAGGAGCTGCGGGCCTTGGCCGAGCTCTGCCGGCGGCGGGGCGTGTTGCTCATCAGCGATGAAGTGTACAAGTCCTTCTGCTACGACCGGCCGTTCGCCTCGCCGGCCGAGTGGGGCGAGGACGTGCTGGTGGCCGACGGCTTCAGCAAGTCGCACGCGATGACCGGCTGGCGGCTCGGGTTCGCGCACGGGCCGGCGGCGCTGCTCCAGGAGATGGCCAAGCTCCAGCAGTTCAGCTTCATCTGCGCCCCGAGCTTCGCGCAGGCCGCGGGGGTCGCCGCGCTGGAGGCCGACATGTCGGCGCAGGTCGAGTCCTACCGCCGCAAGCGCGACCGGGTCGTCGCGGCGTTGGCCGACGACTTCGACCTCGCGGCGCCCGAGGGGGCCTTCTCCGCCTTCCCGCGCGCCCCGTGGGGGACCGGCTCCGAGTTCGTCGCCGCGGCGATCCGCCGGTCGTTGCTGACCATCCCCGGCTCCGTCTTCAGCCGCCGCGACACCCACTTCCGGATCTCCTACGCCGTCGGCGACGCCGCGCTCGACCGCGGCCTCGACGTCCTCCGCGACCTCGCCCGCCGCGGCGCCTGAGCCGAGGGCTCGACCTTGAGCGCGGTCCGCATCGTCAAGGTCGGCGGCAGCCTGCTCGACTGGCCGGAGCTGCCGGGCAGGCTGTCGGAAGCCTTGAGACCTCGCGAACATGAGCCTTCGATCCTGATCGTCGGCGGCGGCCGGGTGGCCGACGTCGTGCGGGGGCTCGACCGGGCGCACGCGCTGGGCGACGAGCGGGCGCACGCCCTGGCCTTGCGGGCGCTGGACCTCTCGGCGCGGCTCCTGGCGGCGATCGTGCCGGGCCTGGAGGTCGTCGAGACGACGGCGGAGGCCCTGGCGATGGTCCGAGGCTCGTTGCCGGTGCTGGCGACCCGGCGGTTCCTCGACGAGGACGACCGCGGCGGCGACCCCTTGCCGCGGTCGTGGGACGTGACCACCGACTCGATCGCCGCGCGGGTCGCGGCCCGGCTCGGCGCGGCCGAGCTGCTCCTCGTCAAGAGCGCCCCGCTCCCTCCGGGGGCGGATCGTCGCGAGGCGGCGCGGCTGGGGCTGGTCGATCCGGCCTTCCCGGCCGTCGCGCGCGGGCTGCGGCTCGTGTCGTACCTCAACCTCCGCGACCCCGACGACCGCCCCCGGCCGCTCCCCTGAGCGCGCAAAGCCGACGGGCGGCCGGGGGCTCGTCT
>DASZMJ010000483.1:0-17601 GCA_035551935.1 Isosphaeraceae bacterium | reverse complement strand
CGCCTTCTACAACATCCCGATCGCCGTCCGGCTTGCCGGCGCGCTCGACGCCGACGCGCTGGTGCGGTCCTTCAACGAGATCATTCGCCGCCACGAGGTCCTGCGGACCACCTTCGCGGCGGTCGACGGCCGCCCGGTGCAGGTCGTCTCGCCGACCTTGGAAATCGCGATGCCCGTCGAGGACCTGTCCGATGTCCCCGAAGCCCAACGCGAGGCCGAGGTCGAGCGGCTGGTCCGCGAGGAGTCGGCGCGGCCGTTCGACCTGGCCCGCGGCCCCTTGATCCGCGCCGGCTTGATCCGGCTGGCTGAGAGCGAGCATGTGGCCCTCGTGAACATGCACCACATCATCTCCGACGGCTGGTCGATCGGCGTGCTCGTCCGCGAGGTCGGCGCGATCTATGACGCCTTCGCCAGCGGTCACCCGTCTCCTTTGCCCGAGCCGCCGCTCCAGTACGTCGATTACGCCGTCTGGCAGCGAGAGTGGCTCCAGGGCGACGTGCTCCAGGCGCAGCTCGACTACTGGAAAGACACGCTCGGGGGAGTGCCATCGCTGGAATTGCCGGCCGACCGTCCGCGACCGGCCGTCCTCGGGCACCGGGGGGGCGAGCTCCGGCTGGCGCTACCGAAGGAGCTGGTCGAGGGGCTCCGGGCGCTCGGCAAGAAGGAGGGCGTGACTCCCTTCATGACCCTGCTGGCGGCGTTCCAGGCGCTCTTGCACCGCTACTCGGGGCAGGACGACTTCGCCATCGGGACACCGATCGCCGGCCGGACGCGGCCGGAGGTCGAGGACCTGATTGGGTTCTTCGTCAACACACTGGTCCTGCGCGGCGACCTGAAGGGAGACCCGAGCTTCCGGGCGCTGCTGGGTCGCGTCAAGCGGTCAGCGCTGTCGGCCTACGCCCATCAGGATCTGCCGTTCGAGCAGCTTGTCGGCGTCCTGCACCCCGACCGCGACCCGAGCCGATCGCCCCTGTTCCAGGTGATGTTCGCGCTTCAGAACGCCCCGCTGCCGGCCTTGGAGTCGCCCGGCCTGACCATGACCCCGCTGCCGACCGAGAGCGGCACGGCGAAGTTCGACCTGACGATGTACGTCACCGAGTCGGACGAGGGCCTCGGCCTGGCCCTGGAATACAACACCGACCTGTTCGACCCGGCCACGATCGAGCGCATGCTCGGCCACTTCCGGACCCTCCTGGAAGGGATCGTGGCCGACCCCGACCAGACCGTCGCCATGCTGCCGATGCTCTCGGAAGCCGAGCGCCGGCGGATGCTCGGGCAATCGGGCGATCCGGACGAGGACGAGGCCGGGACCGACCTTGACGGGCTCTCCGACGAGGAGCTCGACGCCTTGATGACGGACCTCCTCCCCGAAGAAGGCCCAACCGATGAGCAGTAACGTCGCCCCCCAGGCCGCCGACCGATCGCCCGAGGAGAAGCGCGCCCTGCTGGCGCGCCGTCTCCGGGGGAAGGGCCGCGCGCCTCGACGAAGCGCGGACTCGTGCCTCCACCACGCGTTCGAGGCGCAGGCCGCGCGGACGCCCGACGCGGTCGCGCTCGAGTTCGAGGACCGGAGGCTCACCTACCGAGAGCTGAACGCCTGGGCCAACCGGATCAGCCATCGACTCCGGGCCCTGGGCGTCGGCCCGGAGGTCCTGGTCGGCCTTTGCGTCGAGCGGTCGCCGGAGATGGTCGCCGGCCTGCTCGGTATCCTCAAGGCCGGTGGCGCCTATGTCCCGATCGACCCGTCGCAGCCGACCGAGCGGCTTGCGTTCATCCTCGATGACGCCCGCGTCGCGGTCGTGCTCACCCAGCAGGCGCTCGCGTCCCACTTCGAGGGACACGGCGGACGCCTGATCTTCCTCGACGCCGAGCCCGACCTCTTCGCTCCGGAGCGCTCCGACGACCCCGACCACGTCGCGACCCCCGACAACCTGGCTTACGTCATCTACACCTCGGGCTCGACCGGCAAGCCCAAAGGCGTGCCGGTGACGCATGCCAACGTGAGCCGCCTGTTCCGCCAGACGCAGCACTGGTTCCATTTTGGCCCGTCCGACGTCTGGACTCTGTTCCATTCTTTCGCGTTCGACTTCTCGGTCTGGGAGATCTGGGGCGCCTTGCTGTATGGCGGGAGGCTCGTCGTGGTCCCTTACTGGGTGAGCCGGTCGCCCGAGGCGTTCCGCGGCTTGCTCCGCGACCGCCGGGTGACGGTTCTGAACCAGACCCCCTCGGCCTTCCGCCAGTTGATCCGCGCCGAGGAGGCGCTCGACGCCCCCGCCGACGACCTCGCGCTGCGCCTCGTGATCTTCGGCGGCGAGGCGCTCGACCCGAGGAGCCTGGCCCCCTGGTTCGATCGGCACGGCGACCGGACGCCGCAACTGGTCAACATGTACGGGATCACCGAGACGACGGTGCACGTGACCTACCGGCCGATCTCGGCCGGCGACGTGGTCGACGCGACCGCAAGCAGCCCGATCGGCCGCGCGATCCCCGACCTCAAGGTCTACGTGCTCGACCGCCGGATGGAGCCGGTCCCGGTGGGGGTGGCGGGCGAGATGTATGTCGGCGGCTTCGGGCTGGCGCGGGGCTACCTGAACCGCCCGGGCCTGACGGCCGAGCGGTTCCTGCCCGACCCGTTCGGCAAACCCGGCGCCCGGCTCTATCGCAGCGGCGACCTCGCCCGACGGCGGCCCGACGGCGGGCTCGACTACCTCGGCCGGGCCGACGACCAGGTCAAGGTCCGCGGCTTCCGGATCGAGCTGGGCGAGGTCGAGGCGGCCTTGCTCCGCGACGAAACCGTGCGCGAGGCGGTGGTCGTCGCGCGGCCGGATGAAAACGGCGACACGCGATTGATCGCCTACGTCGTCGGCCGAGGGCCGGCTCGCCCCGACCCGGCCGGACTGCGGGCGCAGCTCAAGGGGACCTTGCCCGCCTACATGGTCCCCGCCGCGTTCGTGCCGCTCGACGCCTTGCCGCTGACGCCGCACGGCAAGGTCGATCGCCGCGCGTTGCCCGAGCCCGTCGCCGGCGACCGGCACGCCGCGGCGTTCGTCGCGCCCAGGACGCCCACCGAGGAGGTCGTCGCCGGCATCTGGGCCGGCCTGCTCGGGCTCGATCGCGTCGGCGTGCGCGACGACTTCTTCGCGCTCGGCGGCCATTCGCTGCTGGCCACGCGGGTCGCCTCGCGGTTGCGGTCGGCCTTCGGCGTTGAACTGCCGTTGCGGGCACTCTTCGAGGCGACGACCGTCGAAGCACTGGCCACCCGGATCGACGCCAGTCGGGGTTCCTCGATGGCGATCGAGGCGACGCCGATCGTGCCGGTGGCGCGCGAGGGATCGGTCGCAACGTCGTCGTCGCAGGAGGCGCTCTGGTTCCTCGACCGGCTCGCGCCGGGACGGCCGACGTTCAACGTCGGCGCCTCGGTCCGCGTCGTCGGGCCGCTTGACCGCGCGGCCTTGCTCGCGGCGTTCGACGAGATCGCCCGCCGCCACGAGGCGTTGCGGACCACGTTCGCCGTCCACGACGGCCGCCCGGTCCAGGTGATCGCCCCGTCGCTGACGATCCCCCTGGACGAGGTCGACCTCCGCGACCACCCCGACGAGGCGGCCCGGATCGCGGCCGAGGAGTCGCGGCGGCCGTTCGACCTGGAGCGTGGGCCGCTCGTCCGCGCGGTCGTGGCGCGGCTGGGCGACGACGACCACGCCGTGATCCTGACGATGCACCACATCGTCACCGACGGCTGGTCGTTCGGCGTCGCCGCGCGCGAGCTTGGGGCGCTCTACGCGGCCTTCGCCGCGGGTGAGCCGTCGCCGTTGCCGCCGCTGGCGATCCAGTACGTCGACTATGCCGCCTGGCAGCGCGACCGGCTCCGCGGCCCGGCGCTCGACGCCTTGCTCGACCACTGGACCCGCCGCCTCGACGGCTTGACGCCGCTCGCCTTGCCGGCCGATCGTCCTCGACCGGCCGTCCGCTCGGGACGCGGGGCGCCGCTGCCGTTCGAGCTTTCGGCCGAGTTGTCGGCGAGCGTGCTCGCGCTCGGCCGTCGCGAGGGGGTCACGCCGTTCATGACCTTGTTGACGGCGTTCCAGGCCCTCCTCGCTCGCTCGAGCGGGCAGGAGGATATCGCCGTCGGCACGCCGGTCGCCAACCGCGCGCGGGCCGAGGTCGAGCCGCTCATCGGCTACTTCGTGAACATGCTCGTCCTCCGCGCGGACCTTTCCGGCGACCCGACGGTGCGCGAGGCGCTCGCGCGGGTGCGCTCGGTCGCGCTCGACGCCTTCGAGCACCAGGAATTGCCGCTGGAGACGCTCGTGCAGGCCCTCCGCCCGACGCGCGACCCCGGCCGCTCGCCGCTGTTCGACGTGATGTTCGTCCTCCAGAACAACGCCCCGCCCGAGTCGCCGCGCGACGACCTCGTCATCACCCCGCTCGACGTCCGCGACGGCAACGGCACCGCGAAGTTCGACCTGACCCTCGCCATGGCCGAGGCCGACGGCCGCCTCGTCGGCTCGTTCGAGTACAGCCTGGACCTCTTCGACGAATCCACCGTCGCCCGACTCCTCCGCCACTTCCGCGCCCTCCTCACCGCGATGGTCGCCGACCCCGACGCCCGCCTCTCGTCCCTTCCCTTGATCGACGCCGACGGGCGCCGGCTGCTGGTCGACGACTGGGGCGTCGGGACCCGGGTGGCCCCGGTGGCTCGCCACCGGGTCGGCGAAGCCGCAAGAGGTCGGGCCCGGTCGGGACGGGACCTCTCGTCGCCGCGCGACCCCGGTGGCGAGCCACCGGGGCCACCCGGCGGTTATGCCCAACTCTTCGAGGAACAGGCCGCGCGGACGCCAGACCTCATCGCCGTCGAATGTCGTGGAATCGGGCTCTCGTATCGTGAATTCAACGGACGAGCAAACCGGCTGGCGCGGCGGCTCGTGGGCCTCGGGGTCGGGCCGGGGGTGCCGGTGGGGATCGGCCTCGAACGATCGCCCGGGCTCGCGGTGGCCCTGCTCGGCGTGCTCAAGGCCGGCGGCGCGTTCCTGCCGCTCGACCCCGCCGAGCCGCGCGACCGCCTCGCCCGCATCCTGGCCGACGCAAGGCCGCGCGTCGTGCTATCGCAAGAACATTTGAGTGAATCATTCACAAATTGTAGTTCGGATGTTTTTATTTTTGATGATGTCGATGACGACGATCCCGCCGACCTCTCCCCCTCGGCCCGGCCCGACGACGCGGCGTACATCCTCTACACGTCGGGCACGACGGGCATGCCGAAGGGGGTCGTCGTCTCGCATCGAAATTTAATCAATCACAACCACGCGGTCATCGACCTCTTCGGCCTGGCGCCGGAGGACCGGGTCTTGCAGTTCGCGGCCCTGGGATCTGATATCAGCATCGAAGAGCTGTTCCCGACCTGGCTCGCCGGGGCGACGGCGGTGCTCCGCGACGGCGACGAGTGGCTCGACCCGGCCGAGTTCACGCGCCGGGTCGATCGCGATCGGATCGGCGTCGTCGACCTGCCGACGGCCTTCTGGCACGCCTGGGCCGCCGACCTCGCCGGCCGCGGCGGGGGCATCCCCGAGGCGTTGCGATTGGTGGTCGTCGGCGGCGAGCGGGCCTTGCCGTCGGCGTTCGCGTGCTGGCGAGCGGCGGGGGGAGACCGGGTGCGATGGATCAACACCTATGGACCCACCGAGGCCACCGTCATCGCCACGGCCTTCGAGCCACCGGCCGACCCCGAGGCGCGCGACCGACTGGACGTCCTGCCGATCGGCCGGCCGATCGCCGGGGCGCGGGTGTATGTGCTCGATTCGCGCGGAGAGCCGGTGCCCGTCGGCCTGCCGGGCGAGTTGTTCATCGGCGGCGCGGGGGTCGCGCGCGGCTACTTGAATCGTCCCGTCGCGACGGCCGAGTCGTTCGTCCCCGACCCCTTCGGCGATCCCGGCGACCGCCTCTTCCGGACCGGCGACCGCGCCCGCTGGCGGGCCGACGGCCAGCTCGAATTCCTCGGTCGCCTGGATGATCAAGTGAAGATTCGGGGAATTCGTGTCGAGCCGGGCGAGGTCGAGTCGGCGTTGCTGTCGTACGCTGGCGTCCGCGAGGCGGCCGTCGTCTTCCGCGCCGAGGAGCAGCGGCTCGATGCGTATGTCGTCCCGCGCGACGGGCTCGAAATTGACAAGAATCCATTACATCATCACCTGAAAGAACGACTCCCGGCGTCGATGGTGCCGGCGACGATCTCGGTCCTCCCCTCGTTGCCGCGCACCTCCTCGGGCAAGCTCGATCGCAAGGCGCTGCCGAGGACGATCGGCCGCGTCGAGGATCGGCCGATCGTCCCGCCGGGGGACGAGGTCGAGGCGGCGCTCGCGGGCCTCTGGGAAGATGCGCTCGGGATGAGCCCGATCGGCGTCGACGACGACTTCTTCGACCTCGGCGGGCATTCGATGCTCGCCGTGCGGCTCCTCGGCGAGATCGAGAGTCGCTTCGGCCGCCGATTGCCGCTCGCGACGTTCTTCCACGGGGGGACGATTGCCGATGTGGCCCGTGCCCTGCGCGAATCGGCCGAGGATAGGCCCCGGTCGCCGCTGGTGACGCTCCGGGGGACGGGGACGAAGCCGCCGTTCGCCTGCGTCCACCCGGCCGGCGGCATCGTCTTCCGGTTCGCGGAGCTGGCGCGGCAGCTCGGCGACGACCGCCCCTTCCTCGCGTTCCAGGCGCCGGGGTTGGAGGGGGAATGCGAGCCGATCGGCGACGTGGGGGCGATGGCCGAGCGTTACGTCGAGGCCCTCCGCCGGCGCGTCCCCGAGGGGCCGTACCACCTCGGCGGCTGGTCGTTCGGCGGCCTCGTCGCCTTCGAGATGGCCCGGCGTTTGGAGGCGGCAGGCGGTCGCGTCGCGACGCTCGCCCTCTTCGACACCGAGGCCCCAACGCTCGAGAAGCGCGACGAGGCGCGCCGGCTCGCCTCCCAAATCGAGGCACTCGACGCCGAACAACGGCGCGAGTTCATCTTGAACAACTATGAAATCCGGGAAGTTTACGATATCGACATCCTTTCGCGCGATCCGAATGGGCCGGGGCGGGTCGCGCGGCTGCTCGACGTGCTCCGCGCGAGCGTCGTGGCCGGCCTGAAGTACGAGCCGGGGCCGTACTCGGGGCCGCTCACGCTGTTCGTGGCCCGCGACCGGCCCGGGGTCTCGCGCGACGACCCGACCCTGGGCTGGGGCCGTTACGCGAGAGGGGGCGTGGAGTCGTTCGAGGTCGCGGGCGACCACGCGACGATCCTCCGCGCGCCGGCCGTCGCCGATGTCGCGCGATGGCTCCGCGACGCGATCGAGCGGGGGGAGGGGCGATGGCCTTGATCGGCTTCCTGCTCCGCGAGTCGAGGAAGGTGTTGGCATTGGCCGTCGCCGCGGGCCTGTGCGCCGGCGCGAGCACCGTCGCCCTGATCGCCCTGATCGGCGCCGCGCTGAAGGGCCCATCGACCGATCGGCTCGCGTGGGCGTTCGCCGGGCTCTGCCTCGTCGCGGCGACGACGCGGGTCGTGGCGCAGGTGGCCGTCGCCCGGCTGGCGCAGGGGTCGGTGGCGCGGCTGGTCGGCCGGCTCTGCGACCGGATCGCGGCGTTGCCGCTCGACCGGTTCGAGGCGACCGAACCGGCCGCCTTGCTCGCCGTCCTGACCGAGGACGTGGCGATCGTCGCCGGGGCCCTGGCGGCCGTGCCGCAGGTCGGCATCAACCTGCCGATCGCGGTCGCCTCCCTCGCCTACATCGGCTGGCTCTCGCCCGCGATCCTCGCGTGCTGGCTCGTCGTCGCCCTGCCCGCGGTGGTCGTCTTCCGCGCGATCGCGGGCCGGGGCGCGCGTTCGTTTCGCCGCGCCCGGGAAGGGCACGACGACCTGCTCGCGCACTTCCGCGCGTTGATCGACGGCTTCCGCGAACTCAAGCAGCATCGCGGCCGTCGCGAGGCGTTCCTCGGCCATTCCCTCCGCGAAGCGGCCGAGTCGGCCCGCTCGCACGGGGTGAAAGGGATGGAGGCGTTCGCGGTCGCGGCCGGCTGGGGCCAGGTCGCGTACTTCGGCTTCCTCGGCCTCGTCCTCTTCGCCTTGCCCCGGCTCCGGCCGCTCGACGTCGAGCAGCTCGGCGGCTCGGCACTCGCGATCTTATATGTCATGACGCCGATCGATGTCCTCCTCGGCGCCATCCCCCTGCTCGGCCGCGCGCGGGCGTCGTTGCGACGGGTCGAGTCGGTCGTCCCCGAGGTCGATGAAGGACCCACGAAGCTCCACGGCCTCGCGCTGCGCGAGGCGCTGGAACTCGACGGCGTCTCGTTCGCGTACCGCGGCGAGGGGGATGGCGAGGGCTTCGCGATCGGGCCGATCGACCTGACGTTGCGTCCGGGCGAGGTAGTCGTTTTGGCCGGCGGCAACGGCAGCGGCAAGACGACATTGGTGAAACTCCTGGCTGGTTTGTATGAGCCGAAGGCGGGCACATTCCGTCTGGACGGCGAGATCGTGGACGCCGGGGACCGCGAGGCGTATCGCCAGCTTTTCACCGTCGTTTTCGCCGACGGCTTGGCCTTCGAGCCGAGGCACGGCCTCGACGCGAACGGCCTCGACGCCCGCGCCGCGGCGTGGCTGGAACGGCTGGACCTGGCCCACAAGGTCGCGATCGCCGGGGGTGCGTTCACGACGACGGACCTCTCGCAAGGGCAGCGGCGGCGGCTGGCGTTGGCGTCGGCGTTGCTGGAGGACCGGCCGATCGTCGTCCTCGACGAATGGGCGGCACACCAGGACTCGCACCACCGCCGCCGCTTCTATCGCGAGCTCCTCCCCGCGCTCCGCGACGTCGGCAAGGCACTTCTCGTCATCAGCCACGACGACGACGCGGCCGGGGTCGCCGACCGCGTGGTCCGGCTCGACGGCGGGAGGGTGGTCGAGGAACGGGTCCCGATGGAAGAGATCTCTCCATGAAAAAGCTCCTGTTCCTCATGGTCGTGCTCTGGGCCGGCGGCATCGCCGCGTTCTGGTACTGGAACGACTCGAAGGGCCAACCGGTCGGGTTCCGGACGTTGAAGCTCCGTCGGGGCGACCTGTTGGCGACGATCGAGGCGACCGGCACGATCGAGCCCGAGGAGGTCGTCGACGTCGGGGCGCAGGTCGCCGGCGAGATCCAGTCCTTCGGCGAGGACCCGGCCGACCCGTCGCGGCCGATCGGCCACGGGGCCGAGGTCGAGCCGGGGACCGTCCTGGCCAGGCTCGACGGCGCGATCTACCGCGCCCGCGTCGCCCAGGCCGAGGCCAGCCTCTCCCGCGCCGAGGCCGAGGCCGAGCAGGCGGGGACGAAGCTCCGCCAGACGGAGCGCGACTGGAATCGCTCGAAGCAACTGGCGACCCGCGGCGGGATCGTCTCGCAGCAGGACCGCGACGCCTCGCAGGCCAGCTACGAGGCCGCCCAAGCCGCCTCGGAGGTGGCCAAGAGCGCCATCGCCGTCGCGCGGGCGAACCTCGAGGAGGCGAGGATCAACCTCGCCCGGACCACGATCACCGCGCCGGTCAAGGGGGTCATCCTCGACCGCCGCGCCAACCTCGGCCAGTCGGTCGTCGCCGGCGCCATGGCGCCGAGCCTCTTCCTGATCGCCCGCGACCTGGCACGGATGGAGATCTGGGCCTCGGTGAACGAGAATGACGTCGGTGCCATCAAGGTCGGCCAGCCCGTGCGGTTCACCGTCGGCACCTTCCCCGGCGAGACCTTCCGCGGCCGGGTCCGGCAGGTCCGCCTCAACGCGAGCATGGCGCAGGGGGTCGTCTCGTACACGGTCGTCGTCCGCTTTGAAAATACGAACCATAAATTACTCCCTTACCTGACGGCCCGCCTCAAGTTCGAGGTCGACCGCCGCGACGCGGTCCTCCTCGCGCCCAACGCCGCGCTGCGGTGGCGGCCGAGGCCCGACCTGGTCGTCCCCGAGGCCCGCGCGGCGCTCGACGAGCCGCGCGACGTCGCGGCCGGGACGGGAGACGGGCGGCGGCCGGGGCTCGTGTGGGTCCGGCAGGGGGACCTCGTGCGGCCGATCCCCGTGACCGTCGGCCTGACCGACGGCCTCCGGACCGAGGTCGCCGCCGTCCCCGGCCTCGAGGACGGCGACGAGGTCGTCGTCGGCCTCGCGCCGAAGTCCGAGGCCGACGCCACGGCCACCCCGTTCCTCCCCCAGATCAAGAACGACAAGGCCGCGAAGCCAAAGTCGAAGAAATGAGCATTATTGACAAAACTATCGATGTCGACGCGATCCGGCTCGACGACGTCCGCAAGGATTACCGCCGCGGTCGCGTGGCCGTGCCGGTCCTGCGCGGGGTGTCCTTGACGATCGGGCGGGGCGAGTTCGTGGCGCTCATGGGGTCGTCGGGCTCGGGCAAGACGACGTTGATCAACCTGCTCGGCTGCCTCGACACGCCGACCGCCGGCCTGCTGAGGCTCGACGGCCGCGAGGTCTCGCGGCTCTCGGCGGCCCGCCGCGCCCGGCTCCGCAACGACTCGATCGGCTTCGTCTTCCAGAACTTCAACCTGCTCCCCCGCCTCTCGGCGCTGGAGAACGTCCTCGTCCCGCTCACTTATGCCGCCGGCACCACCGACCGCGACGGTCGTGCGCGGGCGATCGCGCTGTTGACGAGCCTCGGCCTGGCCGACCGCCTCGACCACGAGCCGGCGCGGCTCTCCGGCGGCGAGCAGCAGCGCGTGGCGATCGCTCGGGCGCTCATCAACCGCCCGCGACTGCTCATCGCCGACGAGCCGACCGGCAACCTCGACTCGCGCACCAGCGCCGAGATCCTCGACGTCTTCCGCCGCCTCCACGCCGACGAGGGGATGACCCTCCTGCTCGTCACCCACGACCCCTGGGTCGCCGGCCACGCCTCCCGCGTCGTCCGCATCCGCGACGGCCTCATCGAGGACGGCGCCGACCCCCACGACGGCCTCGCCTCGCCCGGCGGTCGGGCCATCCTTCCCCCTCCCCCCCTGGGAGAGGGAGGAAGACCACTCGCCCCCCGGGCGGTTCGGCCACTCCGCACTCAGCACTCGGCACTGGCCACTTTTCGACGTCGCCGCGGCGGCCTGACGGCGCTGGCGACCACCACGAAGACCGCCCTCCGCGCCCTCCGCCGCAACGCGATGCGGTCGGCGCTCACGACCCTCGGCATCATCATCGGCGTGGCGTCGTTGATCGCGATCGCCGAGATCGGCAAGGGGTCGGCCAGGGCGATCCACGAGATCCTGTCGAACATGGGGGCCGATGACCTGCTCGTGCAGGCGGGCGCGGCGTCGAGCAACGGCGTGAGCCTGGGCAGCGGCACGGTCAAGACGCTCACGCCCGAGGACGCCGACGCGATCGAGCGCGAGTGCCCGGCGGTCGACAGCCTCTCGCCGATCGTCTACGCGCGCCGGCAGGTGGTCTCCGGCAACCGAAACTGGAACCCGATCTACCTCTATGGCATCAACCCCAGCTTCCTCCGCGTCCGCGACTGGGAGGAGCTCGAGGACGGCGAGCCCTTCACCGACGCCGACGTCAACGAGGTGGCGATGGTCTGCCTGCTGGGCAAGACGCTCGCCAACGAGCTCTTCCGCGGCGAGTCGCCGGTCGGCGAGGAAGTGACCGTCGGCGGCGTGCCCTTGCGGGTCGTGGGCGTCTTGCGGGCCAAGGGGGCGAACATCATCGGCGAGGACCAGGACGATATCCTGTTGATCCCCTGGACGACGGCGAAATACCGGATCAGCGGCTCGGCCCAGGCCCCGCCGGCCGCCGCCCCCGCCGAGGCGAACGGGTCGGCCGACTCGGCGGCCCGGCTGTATCCGGGGGCGTCGCACGGGCTCTATCCGACGGGGTCGCCGGGCCGGACGCACGACACGCCGACGCTCGTGCGGTTCTCCAACGTCGACACGATCCTCGTCCGAGCCCGGTCGTCGGAGGAGATCCCCGCGGCCCGTGCCCAGATCAAGGCCCTCCTCCACGAGCGGCACCGGATCGCCCCCGGCGAGGCCGACGACTTCGACGTCCGCGACTTCACCGAGGTCGTCGCCGCCGTCGAGGACACGGTCGGGATCGTCGCGGGCTTGCTCGTCGTCGTGGCCCTGATCTCGCTGGCCGTCGGCGGGGTCGGGATCATGAACATCATGCTCGTCTCGGTGACGGAGCGCTACCGCGAGATCGGCCTGCGGATGGCCGTCGGCGCCGAGCCGGCCGACATCCTCCGGCAGTTCCTCGTCGAGGCCGTCGTGTTGTGCGTCCTCGGCGGCGCCGCCGGCATCGCCGTCGGCCGCGGCGGTTCGGAACTGGTCCGCATCCTCGCCGGCTGGCCGACCGAGTCGTCGCTCGCCGCCATCGCCGGCGCCGTCGGCGTCTCCGTCACCGTCGGCGTCCTCTTCGGCTATTACCCCGCCTGGAAGGCCTCGCGGCTCGACCCGATCGAAGCCCTCCGTTATGAATAAGTCCCCATTTTGTAGGGTCCGCTATTGCGGACCTCTTCCAACATCCAATCGAAGAGGTCCGCAATAGCGGACCCTACGGAGAAGGCGTCATGGCACTGAACTACACCAGCCTCGTCGGCCTGCTCGACGGCGTCAACTGGGTCTTCGACCGCCACGTCGGCGGCGACCGCCGGCCGGTCCTCTTCGAGATCGACGCGACGTGCCCCGAGCTCCGCGAGCTCGACCGCGCCTTCCCGGCGATCCGCGAGGAATTGCTCGGCCTCCTCGCCGACAAGGGCGCCGTGCCGCGTTATCACGACGTCGACCCGATGCAGACCGGCATCTCGGCGCGGGTCGACCCGGAGAAGGACTGGAAGGTCTTCTACCTCGACGCCATGGGCGAGAAGCCCGCCGCCAACCGCGCGCGTTGCCCCCGCACCGCCGCCGTGCTCGACCGCATCCCCGGCCTCTTCCAGGCCTTCTTCTCGATCCTCGACGGCGGCAAGTCCGTCCCCGCCCACCGCGGCCCCTATCGCGGCTACCTCCGCTACCACCTCGGCCTCGTCGTCCCCGCCGACAATCCCCCCTCCATTCGCATCAAGGACCGCCACTACACCTGGCGCGAGGGCGAGAGCATCCTCTTCGACGACAGTTGGGAGCACGAGGTCACCAACCACTCCCCCGCCGACCGCGTCGTCCTCATCGTCGACATCCGCCGCCCCATGCCCGCCCCCCTCGACGCCTTCAACCGCTTCGTCGAGGGCGTCATGCGGGTCGTCTACGGCAAGCAGATCCTCAAGAAGCTGGCCTGAGCCGCGCGGGGCCGGCCCTGGCCGCCCCACGACGACCGGACCCAAGCCTCTCGCGCCCCGCTCGCTTTCATCGACCCTCGATCGACCCCGCATGATCGGTGCATCGAGATTCGCCAATTCCCGCCCGGAGTCGCACCATGGCTGTGAACTACATGCGGCTGGTCTCCCTGCTCGGGCCGGTCAACCGGCTGTTCGACCTGCACACCGGCGGTCCCCGGAGGCCCGTCTTCCACGACATCGCCCGAGTCCGTCCCGAGCTGGCCGGGCTGCGAAGCCAGTTCCCCGCCATCCGCCAGGAGCTGCTGTCCCTGCTCGACGAGACGGAGGCGCCGCGTTGCCACGAGGTGGATCGGATGCAGACCTACATCTCCGCGACCACCGACAAGGACTGGAGGGTGTTCTACCTCTACCTGATCGGCGAGAAGCCCGGGGCCAACCGGGCTCGCTGCCCCGTGACCTGCGACGCCCTCGACCGGGTCCCCGGGGTGTTCCAGGCGCTGTTCTCGATCCTCGACCCGGGCAAGTCGATCCCCTCCCATGAGGGCCCCTACCGGGGCTACCTGCGCTACCATCTGGGCCTGATCGTGCCGGAGCAGGACCCGCCCCAGATCCGCATCAAGGACCAGATGTATACATGGCGGGAAGGCGAGGACGTGCTGTTCGACGACACCTGGGAGCATGAGGTGACCAACCACAGCAAGGCTCGCCGGGTGGTCCTGATCGTGGACATTCGCCGGCCCATGCCCCTGCCGCTCACCGCCCTGAACCGGTTCGTGGAACTGATCATGCGGATGGTCTACGGCAAGCAAGTCGTGAAGATGGTCTGATACGAAATCGTCTGGAAGGCTTGGCTTTCGTAGGGTCCGCTATTGCGGACCGCTCCCCTTGTGCCGGAAGAAGATCGGTCCGCAATAGCGGACCCTACGAAAGCCAAGCCTTCCGGGCGATTTCCGGAGGCGTCGCGGTGGTTCCCGGGAAAAGCTGGGTCGAG
Organism: Isosphaeraceae bacterium; assembly: GCA_035551935.1. Classification (GTDB taxonomy): domain Bacteria; phylum Planctomycetota; class Planctomycetia; order Isosphaerales; family Isosphaeraceae; genus DASZMJ01. Next base: position 3,361 of record DASZMJ010000483.1, on the reverse strand, counting down.
ACCCAGCCTACAAGGACGACTCGCCGATGTCCTCGTCCCAGAGTTCGGGGCGGGACCGGATGAAGTCTTCCATCAGGCGGATGCACTCGGGGTCGTCGAGGACATCGAGGGCGACGCCGCGCGACCGCAGGTAATCCTCGGGCCCGCGGAAGGTCCGGTGCTCGCCGACGACGACCCGGGGGACCTTGTACAGGAGGGTCGCGCCCGAGCACATGTCGCACGGGCTGAGGGTCGAGTAGAGGGTCGCGCGGCGGTAGTCGGCGGCGCGGAGCCGGCCGGCGGACTCGAGGGCGTCCATCTCGGCGTGGAGGATCGCGCTGCCGCGCTGGACGCGGCGGTTGTGGCCCCGGCCGACGATCCGGCCGTCGACGACCAGGACCGAGCCGATCGGGATGCCCCCCTCGGCCAGCCCGGCCTTCGCCTCGTCGATCGCCGCCCGCAAGAATGGGTCGCTCATGGCAAGTCCCCGGCCCGCCCGCGTCCCCGATCCTCCCGACTTCGACGTCCGAGGGTCGCTCCCGGTCGTTGGGCGTGTTGCACGCGACCTTCGGCGCCCTTGGGGCAGCCGACGGCCACTTTTTCGCCCCCGGCGCTCAAGGCGCGACGGCCTCCTGCTCCTGGAGGGCCATCGCGGCCAGCATCACCCCGGGGAACGTCGCCACGCCGAGCTGTCGAAGCATGTTCACGAGCTGGGCCGTCGTGTACTGGGCGTGGGTGCAGACGTGGAGCAGCACGTCCGACCGCCGCAAGCCCATGCGGCGGACCTGCCCGGCACGGGTGCTCGACCGGAAGACGAGTTCGTCGAGCGCCGGGTCGGTCAGGTCCGCGAGGTAGCTCTCCCAGCGCCGGTCGAGCTCGCCCCACCGCGCGGCCAGCTCGTCGAGCGTCGCGATCGGCGCCTCCCCCTCCTGGTTGCCCGGGATCTTGCCCGGCGCGTCGCCGGGCATCACGGCCTGCTCGCGGCCCAGCAGCGCCTCGAGCCAGACGTATTCGGCGGCCATCAGGTGCGTCAACGTCTTCCAGGCCGACCCCTGGCCGATCGCCAGGGGCCGACGGAGCTGCTCCTCGTCCAGCGCCCGAGCGGCCTCCAGCAGCCCGCGATTGACCCACATCCGGTGCCGTTGGAGCCGGCGGACGAGATCACTTGCATTCATTTTAAATTGTCTCCTCGTGTGGGCCGACCCGACCCGCTCGGGCCGGGGACGAGGTTACCAACCCTCGATCGCGCGAACAAGTCGCCGCCGGTCGCGACCGGACACCACCATGCGCGTGGAATCAACGGGTCCCCGTCGCCCGACCCCCGGCGCGGTCGCGTGCGTGGCGGTGCAGGAGCTCGTGGGACGGCCAGGAGCGGATGGTGTCGATGACGGGGTGGAGGAGCGGGTCGATCGTCTCGGCGAGGTCCTGGCCCTGGGGGTCGGCGTCGGTGTTGAACAGGACGGCCCAGGAGGTGCCGTCGAAGCGGCGGACGAGCAGGGCGGAGGTGCCGTCGAGCCGGCCGGAATGCCAGAGGGTGTCGCCGCGCGGGCCGACGGGGCGGACCATCCAGCCGAGCCCGTAATAGGCGTCGCGCGGGTTGCCGTCGTGGCGGAAGCCGGCGAGCCCCTCGGGCCGCTCGACCATCGCGGCGAGGGTCCTGGGGTGGAGCGGCCGGGGGTGCCTCGGGTCGTCGAAGGCGGCCGCGAACCGCACCAGCTCCTCGGCCGACGCCAGCCAGCCGCCGTGCGCGTCGATCGCCTCGAGGTCGAAGCCGCCGTAGGGCAACGGCACCCGCTTGCCGAGCGTCGGGCCGACGACGCCGGGCCCCTCGCGACGCTTCGCGTCGTAGTAACGGACCTCGCGCGGGGCGCGGTCCTCGGGCAAGGTCTTGCCGAGCCGCATGTTCCGGATGCCCAGCGGCGCCAGGACCTCGGCGCGGACGAACGTCTCGTACGGCTTGCCCGAGACCTTCTCGATCAGCCGGCCGAGCACGCAATAGCCGAAGTTCGAGTAGGCATAGCGGTGGCCGGGGTCGAAGTCGAGCGGCTTGCCCAGCATCGCGCGGACGATCGCGGCCGGCGCGGCCGGCGGCGGGACGCCCAGCTCGCGCGCGATCTCGACCGGCCGGAACATCGGGTCGCCCGACCGCTCGCCGTCCCAGCCCCCGGTGTGCCGCAAGAGCTCCCGGACCGTGACCTCCCCGAGCCTCGGGTCGGCCAATGGCACCGGCTTCCCGTCGACGCGCAGGTCCAGGACCTTGAAGGCCGGATCGTCGAGCTTGAGCTTGCCGTGCTCGACCAGCCGGAGCACGGCGACGGCCGTGATCGGCTTCGACACGCTGGCGATCCGGAAGAGCGAGTCGGGCTCGACCGGCGTGCCCGCGTCGACGTCGGCGAGGCCGAACCCCCGCGCATAGACCACCCGCCCCCGGTGCGCGACGGCGACCGCCAGGCCCGGGACCCGGTGCTGGATCACGAACGCCCGCAGGAACCGGTCGAGGCCCCCCAGCTCCGGCACGACCGGCCCGGTGATCGGCGGGTCCTGGTACCCCCTCGGCCCAGGCCCCGGACCCTGCCCCGACGCCGCACCTGCGCCCAGCGCGACCGCCGCCAGGGCGACGAGCCCGACGATTCGCATTCCGCCACCTCGCATTCTCGCCGCAAGGGACACAGGACGATCCCGGTCACGGGATTTCCCGATTCCGCAACCTCCTACCGCACCCAGATTCCGTTGATGACCAACGGCGGCAACGGCCGCGGCGGCTCGGTGAACGACTCCCGCCGGATCGTCCCGCCGACGTCCGGATGGCTCGTCGGAAGTCCTTGTTTGTGAACGATTTCGGCGGTGGGTTCGTTCGGCGCCGCGGGGTCCTTCGCCGCCGGGGCGAGGTCCGAATCTCCTCCCTCTCCTCCTTGGAGAGGACTGGGGTGAGGGCTCGATGCGACCGGCGCCGCTCCCGCCTCCCGCGTCTCGCCCCTGGCCGGTGCGTTCGACGCAACCCTCGGGGAATTCACCACTTCGGCGGTGGGTTCGTTCGGCGCCGGGGCGGGGTCGGGGTCGGAGGAGACCCGCACCCCGGCCCGCTCCCCGGAGGAGAGGGAGGACGACGGCTCACCCTCGCCCCGGGGGTGCGGGTCGGTCGCGACCGGCGTCGCTCCCGCCGCGACCGTCGCAACCGCCATCTCCATCAGCACTTCGGCGGTGGGTTCGTTCGGCGCCGACCGCCGCCGAGCCCCGACCTTGGGCTCGAACCAGCCCTGCCGCCCTTTGCAGTACTGGTCGATGACCTTGTGCAGGTGCCGCACCGCCTGACCCTCGTACCGGTACCGCTTCTCCCCCTCCGGGCTCGTGTCCAAGAGCGCCCGGTCCTCCGCCTCCTGGC
>DASZMJ010000482.1:0-1693 GCA_035551935.1 Isosphaeraceae bacterium | reverse complement strand
CGGGTCCAGTCGGCCGTCATGAAGTCGTCGGTGTCAACCGATCGGAGCGCAACGACATTTTCATAAGTGCGCCCGTCTCCCATGACGCCGACCGACTGCACGGGCAAGAGGACGGCGAACGCCTGGCCGATCTGGCGATAGAGGCCGGCGTTGACCAGTTCTTCGAGGAAGATGGCGTCGGCCTGGCGGAGGACTTCGAGCCGGTCGGCGGTCACCTCGCCGAGGCAGCGGACGGCCAGGCCGGGGCCGGGGAACGGGTGTCGCCAGATCAAATTATCGGGCAGGCCCAGCTCAAGGCCGAGGCGGCGGACCTCGTCCTTGAAGAGGTCGCGCAGGGGCTCGACCAGCTCGAACCCGAGTTCGGCGGGGAGGCCGCCGACGTTGTGGTGGTGCTTGATCGTCGCGGCCGGGCCGTCGGGGTCGCCGCCGCTCTCGATCACGTCGGGGTAGAGCGTCCCCTGGGCGAGGAACCGGGCGGAGTCGATCGACTTCGCCTCGTCGCGGAAGACGTCAATGAAGGTGTGGCCGATCCGGACCCGCTTCTCCTGCGGGTCGGTGACGCCCCGGAGGGCGTCGAGGAACCGTTGCGAGGCGTCGATCACGCGCAGTTCGGCGTCGGAGTGGGCGCCGAAGGCGGCGGCGACGGCGTCGCGCTCGCCGCCGCGGAGGAGGCCGTTGTCGACGAAGACGCAGACGACCCGCGGCCCCAGCGCCCGGGCCAGGAGCGCGGCGGCGACGGCCGAGTCGACCCCGCCGGAGAGCCCGCAGACGACCCGGTCGGTCGGCCCGACCCGGCGGCGGACGTCGTCGACGGAGCGGTCGATGAACTTCTCCATCGTCCAGCCCCGCGGGTTCCCGCAGACCCGGTCGAGGAAGTTGCCGAGGATCAGGGTGCCGTACGGGGTGTGCGCGACCTCGGGGTGGAACTGGAGGCCGTAGAAGGGGCGGGTCCGGTGCCGGACCGCGGCGACGGGGCAGGTCGAGGTGACGGCCAGCGGGAGGAAGTCGGGGCCGGGCTCGTGGACCTGGTCGCCGTGGCTCATCCAGACGGTCGTCGCGTGCGGGACGTCGCGGAAGAGGGGCTCGTCGGCCGCGACCACCTTGCACTCGGCCCGGCCGTACTCGCGCGCCGGCGCCGGCCGGACGAGCCCGCCCATCGCCTCGCAGGCGAGCTGCATCCCGTAGCAGATCCCCAGCACGGGGACGCCCAGGTCGAAGAGCCGCGGGTCGCACCGCGGCGCGCCCGCCTCGTAGACGCTCGACGGGCCGCCCGAGAGGATCAGGGCCAGCGGGTTCAGCTCGCGGACGCGCTCCAGGGTCACGTCGTGCCGGACGATCCGCGCGAAGGCGTGCCGCTCGCGGACCCGGCGCGCGATCAACTGGACGTATTGCGAGCCGAAATCGAGGACGAGGACGGGGCGCTCGGCGAGTGCGGCGGGGGGTTCCATGAACGTGACGGGCCTCTCAACTCGGCCGGAACGGCGTTCCTCGTCTCGGTCTCGCGCGAGACCAAAACGCCAGTCTACCACGCCCGCGACCGGCCGAGAACCCGTCAACGCACGGCATTCAGGGGGATTGCGAAGGACCCGAGGACAGATGACAGATCACAGACGACAGATGACAAAGGAAGAGGAAGGAGAAGGTCGAGGCGACGATGCGCCTTATACGGATCGGAGATGAAAGATGCGCCAGC
>DASZMJ010000481.1:0-1695 GCA_035551935.1 Isosphaeraceae bacterium | reverse complement strand
CCGATCGGCATATTCGGGCGCGGCCAGCGAGCGCTCGCGGTCCAGGCTCCGCCGCGCGGCGACTCGGTGCCGCCGGTGCTCGTCGATCATCCGGTCCCGCGCGATCTGGCGGAGCCAGAGGTGGAACGGCATCGCGGGATTGCGCAGGTAATCGCCCAGGCGACGGCTCGCCTCGATCAGCACGTCCTGCACGACGTCGCTCGCGTCGACCCGCCGCCCGATCGCGCGGTCGAGCCGCATGTCGATCATCCGCCGCAGCGGCTCGCGGTGCCGCGCCCAGAGCCGGTCGGCCGCCGCGGGGTCGTCGGCGAGGGCCAGGCGGTCGAGCAGCTCGCGGGTCGAGTCGGAATCGGGCCACATCGCGGAGGGGATCACCGGGGAAAATGGACCGTCGTCTCCGTGCCGATTCTATCGCACGTCGGGCCGGAAAGAATCCCGGTTAAGGATCGCCGGGGCCTCGCGGTTGGGCCGGCATCGGGGCGTCGCGGATGTCCCGGCGGACCGAGTCCCAATCAAGAGGAGACGGGCCATGGATTTCGTCGTGGCGGAGCATGTCACGTATCTCGTGCTGGGCGTGGGGCTGACGATCTGGGTGGCGCGGACGCTGGCGAAGAACGGCCGCGTTTTCCTCGTCGACGCCTTCGGCGGCAACGCCGAGCTGGCCGACGCCGTCAACCGGCTGCTCGTGGTCGGCTTCTACCTGATCAACGTCGGCTTCGTGGCCTCGGCGCTGAAGTACGGCGATCGGCCGACCGACCTCGCCGGCGCGATCGAGGCGCTGAGCACGAAGGAGGGGCTCGTCCTGGTCGTGCTCGGTGTGATGCACTTCTTCAACCTGTACATCTTCGCACGCGTCCGCCGCCGCGGCCTGCTGCGGCACCAGAAGCCGCCGGTCGCGCCCGAGGCGTTCGTCGAGCCGAGGGTCGGGTTCAGTCATTGAGGAGGTCGCCATGCGGTTCCAGTTCCGCCTCGGTGAGCTGATGCTCGCGGTCGCCTTCGTCGGGGTCTACGCCGCCCTCGTCGCCGGGATGTGGGGCGGCTGGTTCTGGGCCTCGGGTCTCGTCGGCGGGGCGGTCGTGCTCACGCCGGCCTATCTCGTGGCCCTGCTCATGATGCGGCGGCATCTGTCGACGAATCCCGAGGGAGGACGATCATGCGACGGCTCACCATCCTCTACGACGCCCGCTGCGGCCTCTGCTCGTGGGCCCGGCGATGGGCCCGGCGGCAGCCGGCGTTCGTCGAGCTGATCTTCCTGGCGGCCGACTCCCCCGAGGCCCGCCGCCGCTTCCCCGACCTCATGCGTCCCGGCGAGCCCGAGGAGCTGGTCGTCGTGAGCGACGAGGGCGGTGTCTACCGCTCGGACGACGCCTGGATCATGTGCCTGTATGCCCTGGAAGACTTCCGCGAGTGGTCCTTGCGGCTGGCGGCGCCATCGCTCCGCCCCCTGGCCCGCCAGGCGTTCGCGATGCTCTCGCGGTCGCGGCGCTCGATCTCGCACTGGCTCGGCCTCCTGCCCGACGCCGAGCTGGTCGACACCCTGTCCCGCGTCGAGTCCCCGGCCTGCCGGATGGGGGTCGCGGGGGAGGACTGGTGAGGCGGATCATTTCGGGAACCGGGCGCCGGGTCCGGGCGTCTCATCCGAGAGACGACCGCTTGCGACGTCGGCCGGGTCGACGCAAGAGGTCTGCACACGCC
>DASZMJ010000480.1:0-2120 GCA_035551935.1 Isosphaeraceae bacterium | reverse complement strand
GCGTCGAGCAGGCCGAGATCTGCGTCTATGACAGCCTGCTCTCCGAGGCGGCCGTGCTCGGCTTCGACTACGGCTACTCGCTGGACGAGCCGAATATGCTCATCCTCTGGGAGGCCCAGTTCGGCGACTTCGCCAACGGCGCCCAGGTCATCATCGACCAGTTCATCGCCTCGGGCGAGTCGAAGTGGGGCCGCGGCAGCGGACTGGTCATGCTCCTGCCCCACGGCTACGAAGGCCAGGGGCCCGAACACTCGAGCGCCCGGCTCGAGCGGTTCCTCTCGCTCTGTGCCGAGGACAACATCCAGGTCGTCTACCCCTCGACCCCCGCGCAATATTTCCACGTCCTCCGCCGCCAGATGAAGCGGGACTTCCGCAAGCCGCTCATCGTGATGACGCCCAAGAGCCTCCTCCGCCGCAAGGAGGCCGTCTCGCCGGTCGAGGAGTTCGCCACGGGCCGGTTCCGCGAGGTGATCGACGACCCGACCAACCCCGAGCGCGCCCGCCGCGTCGTGCTCTGCTCCGGCAAGGTCTATTACGACCTCGTCGCCCACCGCGAGGCCGCCGGCAAGGCCCGCGACGTGGCGATCCTCCGGCTCGAGCAGTTCTACCCCTGGCCCGAGGAGATGGTCCGGGCCGCCGTCGGCCGCTACCGAGCGGCGAAGGAGTGGGTCTGGGTCCAGGAGGAGTCGCAGAACATGGGCGGCTGGTCGTTCGTCGCCCCACGGCTCACCGAGACGCTGCGGATCAACTTCGGCTACGTCGGCCGCGACGCCAGCGCCAGCCCGGCGACCGGCTCGCACCACATCCACGACCGCGAGCAGAAGGAGCTGGTCGAGGCCGCCATCGGCGCCGAGATTGTCCACCTGGTCTCGGCCCGCCCCGCGGTCGCCCTCACGAGCAAGGAATAATCGCCCGATGGCCGCCGCCCCGATTACTGTCCCCGCCGTCGGCGAGTCGATCGCCGAGGGCATCCTCTCGCGCTGGATCGCCCAGGACGGCTCGGCCGTCAAGGCGGGCGACCCGCTCTTCGAGCTCGAGACCGACAAGGCGAGCACCGTCGTCCCGGCCTCCGCGGCCGGGACGCTCAAGGTGAGCGTCCCCGAGGGGACGACCGTCGCCATCGGCTCGACCGTCGGCACGCTCGACGCCGCGGCCGCCCCGAGTGCGAAGGCCGAGTCGAAGGCCCCCTCGCCGGCCCCGGCCGAGTCGAAGGCCCCCCCGACGGCCCCGGCTCCGGCCCCTTCGGGCCGCGAATCGGCGGCGACCGTGACGGAAGCCTCGGTCGAGCTCGCGCCGTCGGTCCGCCGGATCGTCGCCGAGAATAACGTCGATGCGAGCCAGATCGAGGGGACTGGCCGAGGCGGTCGCCTGACGAAGGGCGACGTCCTGGCCCACATCGAGGCCCCCAAGCCCGCCGCGCCGCCCGCCCCCGCGTCTCCGCAGGCCACCGCCCCCGCCCCGTCGGCCGACGGCCAGCGCGAGACCCGGAAGCGGATGAGCGGGCTCCGCCAGACGATCGCCCAGCGGCTCGTCGAGGTCCAGCATACCGCCGCGATCCTCACGACCTTCAACGAGGCCGACATGTCGCGGGTTATGGACCTCCGCGCCAAGTACAAGGAGCCGTTCCAGAAGAAGCACGGCGTCCCGCTCGGCTTCATGTCGTTCTTCGTCAAGGCCGTCGTCGAGGCGATCAGGGCCTTCCCGGCCGTCAACGCCCGGGTCGACGGCCAGGACATCGTCTATCACAATTATGTCAACATCGGCGTGGCCGTGAGCACCGAGCGGGGCCTGATGGTCCCCGTGCTCCGCGACGCCGACCGGATGACCTTCGCCGAGATCGAGAAGGGCATCGCCGCCTACGCGACCAAGGCCCGCGAGGGGACGATCGCGATCCCCGACCTCCAGGCCGGCACGTTCACGATCACCAACGGCGGCGTCTTCGGCTCGCTGCTCTCGACGCCGATCCTCAACCCGCCCCAGAGCGGCATCCTCGGCATGCACTCGATCCAGAAGCGCCCCGTGGCCGTCGGCGACGCCGTCGTCGTCCGCCCGATGATGTACCTGGCGCTCTCCTACGACCACCGGATCGTCGACGGCCGCGAGGCCGTCAGCTTCCTCGT
>DASZMJ010000479.1:0-8904 GCA_035551935.1 Isosphaeraceae bacterium | reverse complement strand
CACTACCGCACCATTGCGGACATCATGCGGGCGCTCAATCCCTTCACCGGCGAGCACTACCGCGAGGCGCTGGTGATGAGCCGGCTGACGCGGGAGATGTTCTGCCTGATGGAAGGCAGGCACGTCCACCCCTCGACCCTCTACCCCGGCGGCGTCGGCACCGTGCCGACCCAGCAGCTCTTCACCGACTACCTCGTCCGCCTGATGAAGTACGTCGAGTTCATGAAGCGGGTCGTCCCCTTGCACGACGACCTCTTCGACTTCTTCTACGAGGCCCTGCCGGGCTACGAGGAGGTCGGCCGCCGCCGCGTCCTGCTGGGCTGCTGGGGCTCGTTCAACGACCCGGAGGTGTGTGATTATACCTACCGACGGATGGGCGAGTGGGGCAAGGCGATGTACGTTACGCCCGGCATCATCGTCGACGGCAAGGCGGTGACGCACGACCTGATCGACATCAACCTCGGCATCCGCATCCTGCTCGGCCACTCGTACTACGACGACTGGGCCGACGACGGCGAGGTCTTCGTCGACCGCGACCCGGTCGGCAACCCGATCGACCGGCGCCACCCGTGGAACCAGACGACCACACCGAGGCCGCAGAAGCGCGACTTCAACGGCAAGTACTCGTGGGTCATGTGTCCGCGCTGGCTGCACCCGCAGGCCGGCGAGCACCTGGCGCTCGACACCGGCGGCGGCCCGATCGCCCGGCTCTGGTCGACGGCGCTGGCGGGCCTGGTCGACATCGGCTACATCAAGGCGACCGGCCACAGCGTCAAGATCTACCTGCCGAAGACGGCCACGATGCCCGAGGTCGAGTTCGAGTGGACGATCCCGAAGTGGAGCAACGCCATCGAGCGCGACCGCTCGCGGACCTACTTCCAGGCCTACGCCGCGGCCTGCGCGTTGCACTTCACCGAGCAGGCGATGCGCGAGCTGCACGCCGGCCGGACCCGGACCTGGACCGACTTCAAGGTGCCCGACGAGGCCATCGGCTGCGGCTTCCACGAGGCGGTCCGCGGCGTGCTGTCGCACCACGTCGTCATCCGCGACGGCAAGATCGCCAATTACCATCCCTACCCGCCGACCCCCTGGAACGCCACCCCGCGCGACGTCTTCGGCACCCCCGGCCCCTACGAGGACGCGGTCCAGAACACGCCGATCTTCGAGGAGAACGGGCCCGACAAGTTCAAGGGGATCGACATCATGCGCGCCGTGCGGAGCTTCGACCCGTGCCTGCCGTGCGGGGTCCACATGTACCACGGCGACGGCAAGCTGCTCGACGTGAAGCACGTGCCGATGTTCGGCGTCCAGCACGGATAGGAACGGAGGCGGCGATGGCGGGACCCTTCGACGCGCGCGAGTTCCGGTCGCAGATGGAGCGGCTCGACGCCCTCCTCGAGGAGGGCGAGCGCCTGGCCGACCCCAAGGCGCGCGACGACGTGCGGGAAGTCGTCCGGGCGATCCTCGACCTGCACGGCCTCGGCCTGGGGCGGGTGCTCGACCTCCTCGGGGACGCCGGTTCGGCCGGCGCCGCCGCCCGAGACGCCCTCGCCCGCGACGAGGTCGTCGGCGGCCTGCTCCTGCTCCACGGCCTGCACCCGCTGGACTTCGAGGCGCGGGTCCTGCGGGCGTTGGAGCAGGTGCGGCCCCGCCTCCGCTCGCACGGCGGCGGCGTCGAGCTGCTCGCCGCGGCCGACGGGGTCGTGCGGCTGCGATTGACGGGCAACTGCCACGGCTGCCCGTCGTCGGCCGCGACGATGAGGCAGACGGTCGAGGAGGCGATCCTCGGGCAGGCGCCCGACGCGGTCGCCATCGAGGTCGAGGGGGAATCGGCGCGACCGCCCGCGACGGCCAACAACTCGGGGCTCGTCGTCCTGAACTTGCCGTGAATCCGGGCGGATCATAAGAGGCCCGGACCGGATGGGGACTGGCACCTCGAGGACTCGGAGCTAGTCCCCATCCGGTCCGGACCTGGAAGGATGAGGAGGAACCGACATGGCCTGGTTCGACTCGAAAGCGACCTTGCCCGGGCACACGCCGGGCACGCCGAGGGGCGAGGAGACCGTCCGCAAGTACGGCCGCGAGCCGGGGCGCGAGCAACAGCGGCTCGGCCGCACGGCGCGGGACGCCACCAGCATCAATCCCGAGGACCGCGCGCCGATCGACCCGCGGATGCCGCACCTCCCGCCGGCGTGAGCCGGCCCGTCGTGGAGCACGACCCGACATGGACCCCGACCCGATCGGTGGCCGCGGCCTGACCGCCCTGGCCTCGTTGCGGCGGTTCGTTCGGCCGAGGAGCGAGCCCGAGACCGAGCGTTGCGCGCTTTGCGGCGTGGACCTGGCGCCCGAACACGCCCACCTGGTTGAGCCGGCCAGCCGTCGGCTCTCCTGCGCGTGCGACGCCTGCGCCTTCTTGCTCAGCGGGCCGGCCCCGGCCCGCTATCGCCGCGTGCCGCGTCGGGTCGAGTCGTTGCCCGGCTTCCGGCTCTCGGACGAGACCTGGGAGGCCCTGAACCTGCCGATCAACCTGGCCTTCTTCAAGCAAAGCACGCCAACCGGCGGGGTGGTCGCCCTCTACCCGAGCCCGGCGGGCGCAACTGAGTCGCCCGTGTCGGCGTCGGCCTGGGAGGCTTTGGCCGTCGAGAATCCGGTCCTCGGCGGCCTGGAGCCGGTCGTCGAGGGCCTGCTCGTCAATCGGGTCGGCGAGGCGCGCGATTATTACCGCGTGGGCCTCGACGAGTGTTATCGGCTGGTCGGCCTGATCCGCGTCCACTGGCGCGGGCTCTCGGGCGGGGCGACGGCCTGGGAGGAGATCGGCCGCTTCTTCGCCGACCTCAAGGAGCGCTGCGCGCATGCCTGACCTGGACTTCCGGGTGGAGGGGGCCGAGCCGCAGCGGTTCGCCGCGGCGCCGCTGCTCGTGTTCAAGCTGCGCCTCGACGAGACGCCCGCCCCCGGGGCGCGGCCGACGCCGATCCACGCCGTCGCCCTCCGCTGCCAGGTGCGGATCGAGCCGGCCCGACGGCGCTACGAGGCCGGGGAACGCGAGCGACTACTCGATCTCTTCGGCACCCCCGAGCGCTGGGGCCAGACGCTCCGCGCGATGCTCTGGACGCACGTCAGCGCCGTCGTCCCCCCGTTCGAGACGACCGGGACCGCGGACCTTCCCGTGCCGTGCACCTTCGACTTCAACCTCGCGGCCACCAAGTATTTCGCCGCGTTGGAAGACGGCGACATCCCGCTCAGCTTCCTCTTCAGCGGCACCATCTTCTACGAAGCGGCCGAGGGCGGCATGCAGGTAGCCCAGATCCCCTGGGAGAAGGAGGCGACCTACCGCCTGCCCGCGGCCGACTGGCGCGATCTTATGGAGATCTATTATCCCAAGAGCGCCTGGCTCTGTTTGCGCAAGGACGTGTTCGACCGCCTCGATCGCTACCGGAGCCGGGGCGGCCACCCGACCTGGGAGCACGCCCTGGAACGCCTGCTCGACGCGGCGGAGGAGCCGGTGTCGCCATGAGCCGCAACGACGTGGACCGCATCGCCGACGCCGTCTTGTATGAGGGCTACATCCTCTATCCCTACCGGCCGTCGGTCAAGAACCGCCAGCGGTGGACGTTCGGTGGCCTCTACCCGGAGGACTCCTGCCGCGAGCGCGGCGACGGCTCGGCCGCGGCCAACCAGACCGAGTGCCTGGTCCGCGGCACCGCGGCGACGACCTTCGACGCCCGCGTCCGGTTCCTGCACCTGACGGAGCGCCGGGTCGGCGAGCTCGTCCCCCCCCTGGCGGCCTGGCCCGACGACGCCGAGCCGACGCTCCGCCCCGTGCCGATGCTCCGGGTCGGCGACAACGTCTTCCACGAGTGGCAGGAGGCGGAGGAGCGCGAGGTCACGCTCGGCGAGGTTTCGCTCGGCGTGCTGTCGTCCGGCCCGATCCGCCGTGGATTCACGTTCCCGGGCCGTCGGAGCCTGGACCCGCTGCGCGACCCGGCCGGGGCCGTCGTCGGGGCCCTGGTCCGCGAGCAGGAGGCCGTCGAGGGGGTCGTCGAGGCGGAGGCGATCGAGGTCGGCGCGGGCCTCTTCCGTGTGACGCTCCGCGTCGCGAACCGCACGGCGATGGACGGCCCTCTCCGCGGGGACCGCGACGCCGCGACGCTCCGGTTGCTGGCCTCGTCGCACGCGATCCTGACCGCCCGCGACGGTGAATTCGTCTCCCTCCTCGACCCGCCCGACGGCGACCGCGAGGCCGCCGCCTCCTGCCGGAACGTCGGGACCTGGCCCGTCCTCGTCGGCGCGGAGGGCCGGGCGGATGCCGTGCTCTCGTCGCCGATCATCCTCTACGACTTCCCTCAGATCGCCCCCGAGAGCCCCGGCGACTTCTTCGACGGCACCGAGATCGACGAGATGCTCACCCTCCGGATCATGACCCTGACCGACGAGGAGAAAGGCGCGATGGCCGCCGTCGACCGCCGCGCCCGCGCCCTCCTGGCGCGGACCGAGGCGACGGCAAACGACCAGATGCTCGGGCTCCACGGGACGCTCCGCGAGCTCCGGCCGTCGCCGGGGGGACACACACCATGACGAGCTGGGACCCCGAGGCCGACCGGAAGCGCGTCGAGTGTGTCCACGTCGGCGCGTCGGAGTTGCGCCAGGGCGACCGAGTCCGGCTCCGGCCCCAGGGCCGCGCCGACATCATGGACATCGCGCTGTCGGGTCGGGCCGCGACGATCGAGGCGATCGAGCAGGACTTCGAGGGCCGCGTCTTCCTGGCCGTCACCGTCGACGACGACCCCGGCAAGGACCTCGGCCTGCTCCGCCAGCCCGGACACCGCTTCTTCTTCCGGCCGGAGGACGTCGAACCCCTCGATCCGATGGAGGCGCCCCCATGACGGCCCGCTACCGGCTCGATCCCGGCCAGAGTCGCTTCACGGCCCAGGCCTTCGCCACCGGCTTGCTGTCGATGCTCGGCCACAGCCCGACGTTCGCCGTCCGCGACTTCTCCGGCGTCGTCGGGCTCGACGGGCCCGAGGCCCGGGGCCTGAGCCTGGAGCTGACCGTGCGCGCCGACTCGCTCGAGCTGCTCGACCCGGTCAAGCCCGCCGACCGCGAGGAGATCGAGGGCCGGATGCGTCGCGAGGTGCTCGAGACCGCGAGCTCCCCCGAGATCGCCTTCCAGCTCGTCGAGTCGGAGTCGCAGCCGGCCGGCGCCGGCCATTTCCGCGTCTTCCTCGGCGGCCGGCTCACGCTCCACGGCGTCACCAATCCCCTCGGGACCGACGCGGAGCTCCTCGTCTTCCCCGACAGCCTCCTGATCCGCGGCGCCTGCACGCTGCGGATGTCGCCCTACCGGATCCGGCCGGTGACGGCCCTCGGCGGGGCGATCAAGCTGAAAGACGAGGTGAAGGTGGCCTTCGACCTCGTCGCAATGCCGGAGGGCTCGTGATGTCGCCGCGCGTGCTCGTCGCCGGCATCGGCAACATCTTCCTCGGCGACGACGCCTTCGGCGTCGAGGTCGCGCGGCGACTCGCCGCCCTCGGCCTGCCCGAGGGGGCGCGCGTCGTCGACTTCGGCATCCGGGGGCTCGACCTGTCCTATGCCCTGCTCGACGGCTACGAGTCGGTCATCTTCGTCGACGCCGCCCCCCGGGGCGGGCGGCCCGGCACGCTCTACGTCCTGGAATTGCCCCGGGGCGACCCCGACGCGAGCGGCGACGGCGTCCTCGTCGAGGGGCACAACCTCGACCCGGCCCGGGTCCTGCGACTGGCCACGGCCCTCGGCGCTCGGGTCGGCCGCCTGATCCTGGTCGGCTGCGAGCCGAATCCCATCGACGAATCGGCGGATTTCGGGGCGGGCTTGAGCCCGGCGGCCCTCGCGGCCGTCGCCGAGGCGGTCCCCTTGATCGAGGCGCTCGTCGCGCGACTCCTCCGCGGGGAGGAGATCGCGGCGGGCGGAGACGGTACGATATCCGGGAAGGAGGCGTCACCATGTTGCAACTGACGTCCGAGCGGCGCGGCCCGTTGTCCCACCTGTCGGGCGACGGCTGGGGGTCGCATCACCACCTCGTCCACCGCGACCGCGACCGCGGCGGCCCGACCGTGGGCTGGCTCGTCGCGGGGGTCGTGGTCGTCGGCCTCGGGGCCCTGGCCTGGACGTACCTCGGCCCGGACCTGCGGCGCTATCTCAAACTCCACAGCATGTGAGCGGGAAGCGCCGGCGACACATGCACGAGCTCTCGATCGCCCTGAGCATCCTGGACCTCGCCGAGGAGGAGGCCGGGCGGCATGACGGCCGCGTGGCCGCCGTCCACCTCCGGCTCGGGGCCCTCTCCGGCGTGGTCCGCGAGGCGCTCGTCTCCGCCTTCGAGCTGGCCCGCGAGGGCACCCCGCTGGCGGTGGCCGACCTGGTCGTCGAGGAGGTGCCGATCGCGAGCTACTGCCCGTCCTGCGCCGTCGAGGTCGTGCCGCCGACGATCTGGGAGCTCCGCTGCCCCGCGTGTGGCGCCCCGACGCTCGAGATCCTGCGCGGGCGCGAGCTGGAGGTCGTGGCCCTGGAGATCGCCCCATGAGCGAGCCACCGCGCCTGGTCCAGGTCCGGCAGCACGTGTTGAAGCACAACGACGCCGCCGCCCGCGCCCTGCGGGCCCGGTTCCGCGCGGCGGGCACGTACGTCGTCAGCCTCGTGTCGAGCCCCGGCTCGGGCAAGACGGCCTTCCTCGAAGCGATGCTCGTGCGGCTCCGCGACCAGCGCCGCGTCGCGGCGCTGGTCGGCGACCTCGCCACCGACAACGACGCCCGCCGCCTGTCCCGCGCAGGGGTCCCTGTCAAGCAGATCACCACCGGCACGGTCTGCCACCTCGAGGCCGACATGGTCGCCGATGCCCTCGACGATTGGGACCTCGATCGGCTCGACCTCCTCTTCGTCGAGAACGTCGGCAACCTCGTCTGCCCCGCGACCTTCGACCTCGGCGAAGCCCTGCGGCTCGTCCTCTTCTCCGTGACCGAAGGCGAGGACAAGCCCCTCAAATACCCGACCATCTTCAACACCGCCGACGTCGCCATCATCACCAAGATGGACCTCGCCCTCGCCGTCGAGTTCGACGCCGACGCCGCCCGCCGCAGCATCGAGTCCGTCCGCCCCGGCATGGAGGTCTTCGGCGTCTCGTCGAAGACCGGCGAGGGCATGGACCGCTGGCTGGACGACCTCCTCTCCCGCCGCTCCGCCGCGCGGCTCGATCGGGGGCTGGCCGCCGCGTCACCCTGACTCGCGCCTCCTGCCCCGCGACGCCTCGCGACTCCGGTCCTGGTGGGCTCGAGCGGTTCCCGTTCGGGTCGCCCTGGTCGTCGGGCCGGCGATCCATGCAATCCCGGATCATCCAGGCGATTCGGGATGAGACACGCGATCGCCGTTGACGGCCGAAAAACGCCCGTCGTTTCCGAACGAAGTCGTTTCCCCGGACGTACTTAATGAAGGGACGAAGGGTGACGAGGACCGGCCGATCGGGCCGGATTCTGAATAAAGGGAAGTTGGCATGAGACGCCTGGAAAGCTACGTCCGCAAGTACGGCCCCGAGTTCGGGCCGGTGTTGTATCACGCGCTCCAGAGCCAGGCGGCGCACGCGGGGGTCAGCGCCCGGCTCCGTCGCAAGATCGACGTCCTCTCGGGCAAGGCCCCCGCCGCGCCACGGAAGCCGTCGGCCCTGGTGGAGACCCTGCCGCTGTTCCCGGAGCCCGGCCCGGCGGCCGAGGTCCCGCAAGAGGCGGACCTCGCCGTCGTCGGGGCGTGAGCCGACCGAGGGCCGAATCACCCCGGGGCCAGGGAGGGCCCCGGGGTTTTTCCTGCGCCCGTCATCCGAGGTCGACGACGAACGACCCCGGCGCCCCGGCCTCGACGAGGAGCCGGGCGAGGTTGACCCAGGGGCCGCAGCGTTCGAGGATGCCGGCGTCGGCGGTCGCGATCGGGTCGTCGCCGACGGCGAGGATCGCGTTGGGATCGGCGACGACCTCGGCATGCCAGCCGAAGGCGCGGAGGATCGCCGCGAGCCGGCCGCTGTTCGACACGGGGGCGTCGAGCAGCCAGGTACACGGCCCGATCCCCCAGCTCGACAGCCAACGCGCCGCCAGCTCGAGCGCGGGCCGCGTTTCCGCGACGCGACGATACGTGCCGTGGACGCTCGCCAGGTCGCGATAACAGCCGTCGCGACCGCCGAGGACCACCCCACCCCCGAGGGCCGACTCCAGTGTCAGGATCACGTTGAACCCGTCGATCCTCAAAGGCCGGCCCCGGAGCGACTCGATCCGCAGCCGGTTCGCATGACGCCGCGCCAGCGAACCGTCGGCGCAGGCCGATCGGAGCACGGCCACGCGCTGCCTTTCAACGAGACGATAGCGATCCCCCACCAGCTTCACGGAGGACGGCTCGGCGTATCCGCGCGACAGCAGCCACGACAGGTCGGCGACGGCCGCCGCGAGGGTGTTGCGCGCGTCGGGGCCGAACCAGTCGGCGTCCCGTGGGCCGGGGCCGCGATGCTTCCGGCGGTCGGGCACCGTCGCTCTCCTCGGGGTTGTGGGCCCGGCCCAGCATCGGCGTTCCCCCAAGGATTGGCAAGCGACCGGTCACGGCCGGTGATCGCGGGGTCCACTGCGACAGCAACGCGCCCCCCGGCCCCGATCGAGGCGGCGGGGCTTCGTCAAGGCGGGTCCCTTCGGGGTCGTGGTTCGTGCGCGGGCGGGCCGATGGAGGTGGTGGGCGTGAAGGACGGCGGGTCGCTCGCGGGGAACGACTCCTCCGACGCCTCCTCGACCTCGTCGCCCGCGCCGTCCGGTTCGATCCGCCCGCCGCGACTGGCCGGCGGGTCGTCATCGGCGACCGGCGATGGCTTCTTGACCTCATCCGGAATCATGGGCGGCTCC
>DASZMJ010000478.1:0-2209 GCA_035551935.1 Isosphaeraceae bacterium | reverse complement strand
CGGCCGTAGCCGGTCAGGGCGACGAGGAGGATGCGGGCCCCGTCGGGACGCTCGCGGATCCGCCGCGCCACCTCGTAGCCGTCCATGCCGGGCAGGCCGATATCGAGCAGGACGAGGTCCGGGCGGATCGAGTCCATGAGCCCGAGCGCGGCCGGGCCGTCGGGCGCGGTGTGGACCTCGTGGCCGGAGATCCGGAGCAGCCGCTCGAGCGTCCGGGCCGAGTCCTGATTGTCGTCGACGATCAGGATGCGGCAGGAGGCCCGCCGATCGGCCGCGGCATCCCCGGCCGCGGCGGGGGCCTTCGGGCCTTCGCGGTGCTGGCCGTTGGCCGAGGCGGCCGGCAGGCGGAGGATGAACTCGCTGCCGCGCCCGGGGCCCTCGCTCCGCGCCTCGACGCGGCCGCCGTGCATCTCCATCAGCCGGTGGACGAGCGTGAGGCCGATGCCCAGGCCGCCCTCCGAGCGGTCGAGCGAGCGGTCGACCTGCGTGAACAGGTCGAAGACCCGCGAGAGCATCTCCGGCGGGATGCCGACGCCGGTGTCGCGGACGCGGAAGACGGCCTCCTCGGCCTCGCGGCCGACCGAGAGCGCGATCTCGCCGCCGTCGGCCGTGTACTTCGCCGCGTTGTTCAGGACGTTCGCCAGGACCTGCGAGAGCCGGGTCCGGTCGCCGACGACCCAGAGCGGCTCGCGCGGCAGCTCGACCGCCAGCCGGTGGCCCCGCGCCTCGATGAGCGGCCGGCTCGTCTCGACGGCGCGGGAGACGACCGACGCCACGTCGATCGGCTCCTTGCGGAGCTGGACCTTGCCGCCGGTGATCCGCGAGATGTCGAGCAGGTCGTCGACGAGCCGGACCATCTGCTCGACCTGGCGGGAGATCACGTCGCTGGCCCAGCCGAGGTCGCCGTCCTTCAGGCCGAGGTGCTGGAGGATCTCGACGGCGTTGCGGATCGGGGCCAGGGGGTTGCGGAGCTCGTGGGCGAGCATCGCGAGGAACTCGTTCTTGCGGCGGTCGTCCTCCTGGATGTCGTGGTAGAGCCGGGCGTTGTCGATGGCGATGGCGGCGCGGCCGGCGAGGTCCCGGGCGAGGGCGAGGTCGTCGGTCCCGGGCCGCGGGCCGGCCGGGCCGCCGGCCAGGGCCAGCGTGCCCATGACCCGGCCCCGGGCCTCGAGCGGCAGGACCGTCGCCTGGGCCCACGGGCCCATGCCCCGGGCCGGCGCGACGTGCTCGGGCTCGCCCGTCTCGAGGACGCGACGGATCGTCTCGCAGAGCGCGGGGTCGAGCTCGGCCCGGGAGGGGTGGAACTTCTTCCGCGACCCGTCGATCGGGTCCTTCAGGACGACCAGGTTGTCCCACGAGCCCGAGCGGTCGTCGACGATCGTGACCGCCGCGAAGTCGCCGAGCTCCGGGACGAGCAGCCGCGCGACGCCGCGGAGGGTCGCGTCGTAGTCGAGCGACTTGGCGAGGACCTTGCTCGCCTCGGCCAGGAACGCCGAGCGCCGGGTCGCCTCCTCGGCGGCGGCGCGGGCGGCCTGCTCGCGGGCCAGCGCCACCCGCTCCTCGGCCTGGCGGCGGACCTGCAGGGTCTTCTTGAACAGGTCGACGAAGACGCCGACCTTGGTGCGGAGGATCTCGGGCACGACCGGCGAGTAGATGTAGTCGACGGCGCCGAGCGAATAGCCCTGCGCCGAGTGGGCGTCGTCGCCGAAGGCGGTGATGAAGATGATCGGCGTCCGCGAGGTCTGCCGCCGCTGGCGGATCATGGCGGCCGTCTCGAGGCCGTCCATGTCGGGCATGTTGACGTCGAGGAGGATGACGGCGAACTCCCGGTCGAGGAGGTACCGCAGCGCCTCCCGGCCGGAGCGGGCCGTGACGATGTTCTGCCCGAGGCCCTCGAGGATCGTCTCGATCACGAGGAGCTTCTCGGGCAGGTCGTCGACCACCAGGATGTCGACCGCCTCTTCGTTGGTCATGATCGAGTGTGGATTGTTCCCTTTCCTGGCTCCCGGGCGCCTCTTCCCGGTGGATGTTCTCGGTCACGACTCGGCTGTTACCGCTGGGGGGTCAGGGGCGGGAGGCGGAGTGGGGACTGAAGAGTGCGGAGTGAAGAGTGCGGAGTGAAGAGTGAAGAGTGAAGAGTGCGGAGTGAAGAGTGCGGATGCTCGGGATTCGTCTTCATCGGCCTTGTTCTTTCCGCCTTCCATCTTCT
>DASZMJ010000477.1:0-3745 GCA_035551935.1 Isosphaeraceae bacterium | reverse complement strand
CCGACCGGCTCTTCGCCCTGCTGCTGATGGTCCAGTGGCTCGGCGCCGTCGCCACGGCGCTGTTCGTCTCCCCCTCCGCCTGGGGCGGCTCCGCCGCGGCCTCGGGCGCCCACCTCGCCGCGGCCGTCTGGCTCGGCCTGGCGATCGTCGGGCCGCCGATCGGCCTGGCCCTCTACCGGCCCGGCGAGGCGGCCACCCGCTATGCCGTCGCGCTGGCGCAGATGCTCGTCGGGGCCCTGCTGATCCACCTCTCGGGCGGGCGGATCGAGACGCACTTCCACGTCTTCGGCTCGCTCGCCTTCCTGGCCATCTATCGCGACCCGGGCGTCCTGCTCGCCGCCTCGGCCGTCGTGGCGCTGGACCACTACCTCCGCGGCGCCTTCTGGCCGCGGTCGATCTTCGGCGTCGCGGCCGCGGGCCCCTGGCGATGGCTCGAGCACGTCGGCTGGATCGTCTTCGAGGACGCCATCCTCATCGTCTCCTGCCTCCGCTCGACCCGCGAGATGCGCGCCATGGCCGGGCGGCAGGCCGAGCTCGAGGATCTCCACGCGCGGATCGAGCGCGAGGTGGAGGCGCGGACGGCCGAGCTCCGCGAGAGTCATGCGCTGCTCCGCGCCGTCATCGACGGGATCCCCGACGCCTTGTTCGTCCACGACCTGGAGTATCGTTTCCTCCTGGTCAACGAGCCGGGGGCGCGGCGCCTCGGTCGCGACGTCGCCGGGGTCGTCGGCCGGACCCACTCCGAGCTGTTCGACGCCAAGGCGGTCGCCATGATCGACGCCAACACCCGCCGCATCCTGGCCGCCGGCCTCGAGGAGACCTTCGAGGAGGTCATGTCTATCGGCGGGGAGGAGCGGCACCAGCTCGTGACGCTCGGCCCCTACCGCGACGCCTCCGGGGCGCCCGCCGGGATCGTCGGCGTTGCCCGCGACATCACCGACGGCAAGCACGCCGAGGAGGAACTCCGCCGCGCCAAGGAGACGGCCGAGGCCGCCAACCGCGCCAAGAGCGAGTTCCTCGCCAACATGAGCCACGAGATCCGCACGCCCATGAATGGGGTCCTGGGCATGACCGAGCTGGCGCTCGACACCGACCTCACGCCCCGCCAGCGCGAGTATCTCGGCCTGGTCAAGACCTCGGCCGAGTCGCTCCTGACGGTCATCAACGACATCCTCGACTTCTCGAAGATCGAGGCCGGCAAGCTCACGCTGGAGTCGACCTCATTCGACCTCCGCGACGCGCTGGAGGAGACCCTCCGCACCCTGGCCGTGCGGGCGCACGCCAAGGGCCTGGAGCTGGCCTGCCGGTTCGCGCCGGGCGTGCCGGACGCGCTCGTCGGCGACCCGTCCCGGCTCCGCCAGGTCGTGGTCAACCTCGTCGGCAACGCGATCAAGTTCACCGAGCGCGGCGAGGTCGTCGTCTCGGTCGACCTCGACTCCGACGGGCCCGACGACATCGGGCTCCACGTCGCCGTCTCCGACACGGGCATCGGCATCCCGCGCGAGAAGCTCGCGACGGTCTTCGCCCCGTTCGAGCAGGCGGACGGCTCGACGACGCGGCGGTACGGCGGGACGGGGCTGGGCCTGACGATCTCGACCCGGCTCGTCGAGCTGATGGGCGGGCGGATCTGGGTCGAGAGCGAAGCCGGCCGGGGGAGCACGTTCCACTTCGTCGCCCGGCTCGGCCGCTCGCACGACGCCCCGCCGCGGCGGCCGGCCGCCGCGGGCCGCCCGGCCCGGCTCGATCGCCTCCCGGTCCTCGTCGTCGACGACAACGCGACGAACCGCCGCATCCTCGTCGAGACCCTCGCCGGCTGGGGGATGCGCCCGGTGGCCGTCGCCGACGGCCCGGCGGCCCTGGTGGCGCTGGGGGCCGCGACGAGCCTCGGCGAGCCGTTCGGCGCCGCCCTCATCGACGGGATGATGCCGGAGATGGACGGCTTCGAGCTGGCCGCCGCCATCCGCGACGGCGACGCCCACGACGGCCTCGCCCTGCTGATGCTCACCTCCGCCGGCCCGGCCGACGACTCCGGGCGCATCCGGGGCCTGCGGATCTCCGCCTTCCTCACGAAGCCGGTCCGGCAGTCGGAGCTATTCGACGCCCTGGTCACCGCGCTCGACCCCGGAGGGCCCGGGGCCGCCCCCGACCCCGGGCCCTCCCCCGCGGCCGCGCCGCGCCCGGGTGGGCTCCGCGTGCTCCTGGCCGAGGACCATCCGGTCAACCGCAAGGTCGCCGTGAGCATGCTCGAGGGCCTGGGCCACTCGGTCGCCGTCGCCGCCGACGGCTCCGAGGCCCTCGCCGCCCTCGACGCGGCCGGGTTCGACGCCGTGCTGATGGACGTGCAGATGCCCGTCATGGACGGCTTCGAAGCCACGGCCGCCCTCCGCGCCCGCGAGGCGGGGTCCGGCCGCCACACCCCGGTCATCGCCCTGACCGCCCACGCGATGAAGGGCGACCGCGAGCGCTGCCTCGCCGCCGGCTTCGACGACTACCTCCCCAAGCCGATCCGCCGCGACTCCCTGGCCGCCGTCCTCGCCGCCCTGGCCCCGAAGGCCCCGGACGCCTGCGCCGCGACGGTGTCCTGAGGTGCGTGGCCTTCCCAAGCATTCGAAGACCATGATGATCTCTGCGCGGCGCCGGGGCTTTCCCCTACGCCACGGTCTCATATAATCGGTGCCCAGTCGGTTCGATGACTTAAAGAACAGGACTATCACATGTCACAGTGTGACAATTGCCACGCGACTATCCTCTTCGGCGGGTTCCGCGAGGGGGACTTCCGCTTCTGCTCCGCGAACTGCCGCGATCAGGGGATGGTGCTCGTCCGCGCCTCGATGTTGCCAGAGGACTTGATCGAGGGCGAGGCGAAGAAGATCCACGAATCCCCGTGCCCCCTCTGCGGGGGCGAGGGGCCGCTCGACGCGCACTCGCTGCACTGGGTCTGGTCGGGGGTGATGTTCACCCGCTGGGGGACGAAGCAGCTCATCTGCTGCCGCTCGTGCGGGCGAAAGGGGCAGCTTAAGAACGCCGCGTTCTCGCTCGTCTTCGGCTGGTGGGGCTTCCCCTGGGGCCTGATCTTCACGCCGGTCCAGGTCGGGCGCAACCTCCGCGACGCCCTGGCCTGGTCCGACATCGGGCCGTCGGACGAGCTCCGCAAGACCGTACGGATCGCGCTGGCGCAGCGCTCGCTCGGTGCAGGCGGCTGACGCGGCCGGCAGCGTCATTGCGAAGAAGTGCGGGATCTGTCATCCTCGACCGCGGACCTGGGCCGAGTCTCCGCCGGGGAACCGCCATGAGACTGCCACTCGTCGCGTCTGTCGTCATCCTCCTGGCCGGCCGGGCCGCCGTCGGTCAGCAGGTCGCCGACCCCAACTTCGATACGAAGGTCGCCCGACCCGCCTACGACAGCCGCCATCCCAAGGTCCTCTTCGACGAGGCCCATCACAACTTCCACACGGCCGGCGGCCGGTATAAGCCGTTCGCCGAGCTGATCTCCAGCGATGGATATCAGGTGACGCCCAACCGGGCGAAGTTCACCGCGGAGTCGCTCCGCGGGTGCGACGTGCTGGTCATCGCCAACGCCCTCGGGGCCGAGTCGATGGGCCATCCCGACGCGGGCAAGCCGGCCTTCACCGGGGACGAATGCCGGGCCGTGCGCGACTGGGTCGAGGCGGGCGGCTCGCTGCTCCTGATCACCGACCACGAGCCGATGGGCCCGGCCGCCGCCGACCTGGGCAAGCAATTCGGT
>DASZMJ010000476.1:0-23406 GCA_035551935.1 Isosphaeraceae bacterium | reverse complement strand
TCATGGTGTCTCTCCTTGGGATGGAGTAGGCGCGTAGGGCCGGCTGTGCCGGCCTCTCGATGGCGGCACGCGGCCGGCACAGCCGGCCCTACGGAAGAGGGGTCATCCGGATTCACACGTTCGCGAACGGGTTCTGGAACTCGATGAGCCGGGCGGCGCGGACGAGCTCGGCGATGCCGCGGTCGAGGTCGATGGTGGTCTCGAAGCCCTTGCGGCGGATCTTCTCGTACGAGACCTCGTAGTTGCGCCGGTCGGCGTCGTGGCCGACCTCGGCGAAGTGGAGGTAGAAATCCACATGTTTGAGGATCTGGTGAGCGACGTCTTCCTTGGTGAAGTTCATGCTCTCGTGGCCGACGTTGTAGACGTCGTCCCTGATCTCGTCCCAGCGCCCCAGCGCGAAGACGATCGAGCGGGCCATGTCGCGGACGTGGACGAAGGTCCGCTTGAAGCCGCCCTCGTAGACGATGAGGTTGCGGTTCTTGACGGCCTGATACGTGAAGTCGTTGGGCATCAGGTCGAGCCGCATCCGGTTGCTGACGCCGAAGGCGGTCGCGTAGCGGTAGGCGACGGAATTGCCCGCGGCCAGGACCAGCTCCTCGGCGGCGGCCTTGGTCTCGCCGTAGAGGGTGATCGGGGCGCGGGGGGTCTCCTCGTTGCAGATATAATCGGGGATCGACCCGTAGATGCTGCCGGTCGACGCGAAGACGAACCGCTGGTCCTGCTTGCGGAGGGCCAGCAGGTTCCGCGTCCCCTCGACGTTGGTCGCCTGCGCGACCTGCGGCTCCTTCTTGCAGGCCGGGTAGCCGACGATCGCCGCGAGGTGCACGACCGCCTCGACGCCGTCGAGCGCCTTCTTGGCCGCGTCGGGGTCGCAGACGTCCCCCCGGACCAGCTCGAAGAAGCGGTTCTGGCAGCAGGGGAGTAGACCGTGGCCGCCGAACTTCAGGGAGTCCAGCACGCGGACGCGGTGCCCTTGCTCCAGGAGCATCGGCACGAGCGTCGAGCCCACGTAGCCGGCGCCGCCGGTGACGAGAATGCGCATGGGGAGGCCCATCCATGGTGGCTCGCGACGCGCCTGGGACGTCGTGGTCGATTCGAGGGTTGCGGCGACGAGGCAAGGACGGGCGGGGTCACGCCAGGCCCCCGTCCCTGTTGGCCAAGTCGTGTTGCGTTGCTGCGGGGCGACGGGCCGCCGCGTCGACCGACCATCCCGGTCCGGTCCGTTGCCGTCGGCCCGTCGCGCGACACTATCGGCTTATCGGCCGAGTCTGTCAACCCGGAAAAAGTGCTGAGTACTGAGGGTCGAGTGCGGCGTTCGGGGCCGAAAAACCTGTAGGGCAGGGCTTGCCCTGCCTCTTCCGTTCCCTGGCGGAAGAGGCAGGGCAAGCCCTGCCCTATGGAGGGCCTCGGCGATCGTACATTACTCCGGCCGGACGTTGCTCGGCTCGAGCTTCTTGGAGAACTCGGTCTCGCCGTCGGCCTTGATGTTGACGGCCTCGCCGCTGGTGGGGGTCAGGGGGCGATTGGCCGCCTCCAGCCAGACGACGACCTTCTGGGTGCCGGCGGGGACGTTCTTGATCTCGTAGTTGCCCTGCTCGTCGGTGACGGCGAAATAGGGGCTGTCGGTGATCAGCCAGTAGGCACTCATCCAGTTGTGAATATCGCAGACGACCTTGCCCGGCGAACGCTCCTTGATCCCGGTGATGTCGAGCTCCTTGCCCTTCTCGAGCGCCTGGTTGAACTTGTTGTTCTGGAGCTTGGAGTCGACGTTGTGCTTGACCGGGTCGGTGGAGACGATCTTGATCTTCGCGCCGCTGATCGCGGCGAGGACGTGCGGCACGAAGGTGCAATTCCTCTGGTCGAAGACGACGTTGGCGTTCTTCTTCTCCGAGACCGCCTCGGGGTTCTTGGCCGTGGGGTTCGGGATGTAGACGATCGCGTACCGGATCCCCTTGGTCTTGGGGTCGACGACCAGGCGTTGCGAGGGGATGTTCTGGGCGGCGCAGACCTCGGGATCCTTGGCGCCCTTGTCCCCCTTGGTGACGAGCATCGTCGGCGCGGGCGGGTCGCCGTCGAAGGTGATCTGGCCCTTGAGCGTCCCCCAGCCCTCGGCCTTCACCGGCGCGGCCTCGGCCTTCGACGACCCGCCCTTGGCCTCGGGGGCCGGATTGGAACTCGGCGTCTTATCGACCGCCGCGGAGCCCGACGAGCCCCCGCCCGACTCCTTGGCCGCGGCGACCTCGCTCGGGGGGGGGACGACGACGGCGGTGTCCTCGGTCCCGCCCTTGTTGTTGCCACAGCCGTTCGCGGCCAGCATCAGGCCGGCCAGGCCGATCCCGAGGCCCAGGCCCAGGCCCAGCTTGGTCGATCGCCGCGTCCATGGTTGGTTCCAAAGCATCGCGTATCTCCCGGGCGATTGTCGCGCCCCGATCTCAACGTTGGGGTGGGGAGGTTCCTTGGATCAATCCGAATGGCACGACGAGCACGAGGTCAGCTTCATGAGCGGCTCGCCGGCCTTGCCGAGCTTGTGGGCGTTGCGGACCACGAACGCCTCGAGCCCCTTCTCGCCGTGGTCGGGGGCGACCGGGTCGGTGGGCCGGACGCGGCGGGCGCGGAGGTCGAGCAGGAGCCTGGCGGAGCCGAGCAGCAGGAACACGGCCGCCGCCGCGACCAAAGCGCGGCGGCGACGTTGGCCGTTCGGGGCGATCATTCCGCCTCCTTGGACTTGCCGCCGCCCTTGTCGGGCTCGGCCTTGCCCTGGCCGGCGAGCTGGCCCTCGACGGCGTCGACGTAGTTGAGCAAGGTGTCGCGGACCGTCTTGACCAGCTCGAACGGCTGCTTCTCGAACGACTTCGGCGTGGGGACCGCGACGTCGCCGTGCGGCGGGATGTTCTGCGGCATGACCGTGTACGGCACGAGCCGGTTCGGCCGCGCCAGCCATTCCAGCAGGAAATCGGGCCGGAACCGCCCCTCGACCTGGCGGAGGTCGGGGCCGTTGATCTGCTTGGTCGGGTCGCCGGTCGGCTTGAGGTTGCCGATCGTGTGGCACGAGATGCAGGCCCCCTTGGCCATCATCTGCCAGCCCGAGGCGAGGTAGTCCGGGTGCTCCGACTCCCGCGCCGCCAGGTAGCTGCGCTCACGCTCGGGGATGTCTTGATACGGGAACTCGGCCTTGTCGACCGCGGCGAAGTAGTTGGCCAGGGTTGCGGTCTCGGCCCGGGTCCGCTCGGCGTCGCCGAAGTGGAACCGGGGCATCCGGAGGTTTGTGGCCGGCCGGATCGGGTACGGGTCCTTGAAGAACCGCGTCAGCCAGGGGGTCTGCACCTTGCGGCCCTCGCGGATGAGCGGCGGGGGCAGGCGGTTCCAGTCGGTGTCGGGCGACTCGCCGGTGTCGGCCGACCGCTTCGCGGCGTAGAGCCAGGCGAAGCCGCCGCCGTCGGCCGGCTCGACGTTCGTTCGCTTCTGGCCGTCATTGATATCAACAAGCTTGATGAGGTCCACCAGCACGTTGTCGCCGCGGTTGAAGGTGTAGCCGCGGATGGTGACGGGCTGCCAGAGCTGGATCGCCTGCCGGCGCTGGACGACCTGCTTGCCCGAGTCGTCCGGCACCTCCTCGAGCATCATCGGCATGCCGTGGATCGTCGCGAGGGTGCGGCCGTCGTCGGGCCCGAGCTTCGGCGCCTTGTTCGGGTCGTAGGTCAGCTTCGGGTAGAACTCCTTCAGGTAGTCCTGCCCGCGGCCGAGCGGCCCGGAGGAGGCCTCGAAGTTGACCTGGAAGTCGGGCATCGCGTCGGCGACCTTGACGCCCGGCCGGATCGTGTAAGACGGCATCTCGAAGACGTGACAACCTTTGCAATTGTAGCGCTCGATCAGGCGCTCGCCGCGGGCCTTGGCGAACTGGGCGGGCGAGTAGGTCGAGCGCGGCAGGTAGTCGCTGGGGATGACCTCGCCGGTCAGGCCGAGGACGAAGGTCATGACCTCCTCGATCGCCTCGGGGTCGTCGGCCCAGGCGAACCGGGGCATGCGGAGGCGGTCGTCCCAGGCCTTGAGGTCTTCCTTGGTCTTCTGGAAGTCGTAGCTGCGGGGGCGGTGGAGCTTCTCGAAGAGGAAGCCCGGGCGCTGATGCTCGGCCAGCTTCTCCTGGTAGTACGGCGGGGTGCCGTCGCGGTTCCCTTGATCGTCGGGCTTGGGCTCCTCGAGGTATTCGAGGATGTGGGCGAAGTCGAGCTTGGCCGGGCTCTTGAAGCCCCAGCCGTTCAGCGGGGTGCCGATCGGCTTGGCGTCCTCGAATCCCTTGATGTTGTGGCAGCCGAAGCAGCCCATGCGGCTGATCGTCCGCTCGCCGAGGTACATCAGCTTCTCGTCGGTCGACAGTCGCGCGACGAATCCCTCGAGCTCGCTGAGCAGCACCGTCCGGCTCGGCGTGTCCGAGAGCGCCGGCTTGTACGTGTTGCTCTTGGAGATGAAGTGGCGCACCAGCTCGTCGAGCGCCTCCCTGGCCTGCTTCGACTCCTCCCCCTGGCCGTTGATGTCGGGGACCTCGGACTGCCCGGGCCACTCGGCGGGGACCGAGATGATCCACGAGGCGAGGTCGGCCGCGTCCTGCCAGGAGAGCTGGAGGTTTGGCATCAAGCTCTCGGGGTGGTAGTTCTCGGGCGCCTTGATCCAGTTGGTCAGCCAGCGCGTCCCTTGCTCCTTCGACTGGAACTTGGCGGCGATGTTCGAGAGGTTCGGCCCGTGGTTGGCCTTCGCGTACTCGCGGACCTGGCCCGGGAACTGGGCGGGGTCGTAGGTCGTGGCCGGGTCGGGCTTGTACTTGGGGTTGGGCTCCCCCTTGATCTCGGAGGGCTCATACGGCCGGTGCGAGTGGCAGGCGAGGCAGCCTTTCTGGAGGAACAGCGTCTGGCCCCGCTTGGGGTCGCCCTTCTCCTTGCGGTCCTCGAAGTCGCGGGGCTTCTCGCTGGCCGTGACGAGGTAGTGGGCGATGGCCTGGATCTCGGCGTGGCTCTTGGGGAGGTCCTGGGGCTTGTCGTTGTTGGTCAGGCCGTAGAACCGCGGCATCCGGCTGTCGGGCCGGAAGGCGTGGGGGTTCTTGATCCAGCGGACGAGCCACTCCTTCGACACCTTGTAGCCGACCGGCTTGAGGTTCGGGCCGACCTGGCGGTTGTCGGTCAGGTCGGGCCCGGAGGCGCCGGGGCCGCCGATGGTGTGGCAGCCGGTGCAGCCGTACTTGACGATCCGGCGATAGCCCGCCTGGAGCTTCGTGGCCTGGGGGACGTCGGTGACCTCGTGGTGGCACTTCAGGCAGCTCGACTCCATGAACCGCTTCGGGAGCATCGGCTCGTCCCAGAAGTGGATCGCGTGCCAGGCCTGCTTCTCTTCCCACTCGGCCTTCTGCCTCAGGTCGTTCGGCTCGTGCGAGGCGAAGGTGAAGTCGGTACCCGAGCCCTGGCCGCCGTGGCAGATGGTGCAGCCGAAGCGATTGATCGGGTGCGGGCCGTTGGCGTCGAGGTAGAGGCCGGCGGCGACCTCGTTGCCCTTCGGGTCGGTCGTGGTGGCGCCGTCGGTGAAGTGGGGGTGGGTGGCGAAGGCCGGGTGGGTCGCCTTCATCGGCTTGCCGTCGGCGTCGGTGTCGAAGCCGAGCTTGTCGATGCCGGCGTGGCAGGTCTTGCAGCGGTCGTAGCGGGGGACGTCCTTGAAGTTGTAGTTGATCGTCAGCTTCGGCAGGCTGATCTGGTCGATCTTCGTCGGCGGCGCGGCCATGTCGATGCCGGGCAGGTCGCGGAGGAAGGCGAAGAAGGCGCTGACCGGCCCGCCGCGACCGTACTGCGCCTGCCGCTGCTCGAGCTGGCGCTTGACGCGGGCGAGGTCGCGGGTCAGGTCTTCCTCCTGCTTGTCCCACTTGTCGATGTTGCCGCGGAGCTCGGCGATCTCGGCGTCCTTCTGCTTGAGCTCCTGGTCGACCTTCTCGAACTCGGCGGTGAGCGTGGCGAACTTCGCCTCGAGGGGCCGGATCGTCTTGTTGAGCAGGGCGAGGGCCTCGCCCTTCAGGTCGCGGTCGATGAAGCCGTCGTAGAAGCTGCGCTGGCTGTCGATCTCGGCCTTCATGAACCGCTTCTCGGTGTCGAGCAGCTCGTGCCGCCCCTTGATCCGCCGGCGCTCGCCCTCGCGCTCGGCGATGAGCCGGGCGTTCTTCCGCTCGGTCTCCTTGGCCTCGGCGATCTTGCGCCGGACCTCCTCCAGCTCGCGCTCGTGCCTGGCCTTGAGCTCGCGGTCGCGCTGCTCCTTGGTCGCCTCGATCTTGGCCAGCTCGACCTTCTGGAACTCGCGCTGGACCTGCTTCCAGGGGCGGAGGTGGTCGGCCATGACCATCCAGATCGTGACCAAGGTCATCGCGATCGACGAGATGGCGAACCAGATGTGCAAGCGTCGCTGCGAGCGATAGGTTTCCTCGGTCGCGGGCATGGCTCGGTGTTCCTCCGTCCCTCGGGCGGCGGGGCCTGTTGGGTCGGCCGGGGTTCGGGTCAGATGTTGAAGAAGTACTCGGGGATCGCCACGAGGTACTTCAGGTTGATCGTCCAGCGCAAGACCATCTTCATCGGCAGGGCGGCCATGAACAGCAGGAGCGTCGCCAGCACGCTGAACCGCAGGAAGCCCGCCTCCTTGCGGTACTTCTTGAAGACCGTGAACCAGAGGACCGCCGGCGTGACGGTGAAGTACGCCAGGCAGATCAGGATGCCGGGCGCCTCGCGGATCAGGATCGCCTGCGGCTTGGCCGTGCCGAGGAGCTGGATCCAGAAGATCTCCGAGAGGTTGACGTTGTTCAGGGGGATCAGCTTATGGACGTCCCAGTACTCGTACGGGCCGAAGAAGTTCCAGTTCGGGCCGCGGAGGAAGGTGCCCAGCAGGATCAGGATGACCCAGAGCACGAGGTAGCCGAACTGGAAGGTGATGTAGGCGAACTTGCGCTGGGCGATGGTGTAGTAGCCGTTGCCGCGCTTGTTGGTGTCGATGTAGGGGATGGCCATCAGGCCGAGGATGATGAACGTCGGCAGGACGACGCCGGCCATCCACGGGTCGAAGTAGACGAGCATCTCCTGGAGCCCGAGGAAGTACCACGGCGCCTTCGACGGGTTCGGCGCCGTCGTCGAGCTCGCCGGCTGCTCCAGCGGGGCCTGCAGGGCGATGGCCCAGACGACGAGGAACATCGTCTGGAGGACCATCGCGATCAGCTCGGTGTACACGAGGTCGGGCCAGGTCAGCGTCTTCTCCGGCTCCACTTCCTCGAGGTTGGGCAGGCCGGCGGCCATCCGGGCGTCGTTGATGACGCCGCGGCGCAGGGCCAGCCAGGTGAAGAAGGCGACCAGGACCATCAGGCCGACGATCGGCACGTTGTCGGGCTTGGTGACGATGTCGCGGAAGTCGTAATCCGTCATGCTCAGGCCGAAGAAGAGCAGGCCGGCGTTGACCAGGCCCCAGGCCACCAGGCCGTTGGAGAGCACCCGACGGTAGCGGTACAGGGCGATGAAGCCGATCGTGGCGCCGAGGAAGAAGGTCGTCGGGCCCGAGACGTGGTCGATCGCCCCGCGGACGAAGTCGGGCATGCCGTATTCGTGGCCGAAGAGGTAGACGATCCCCATGACCTGGAAGACCGCCGCGACGACCGCCCAGACCAGCGCCCAGAGCGTGCGGTTGATCGGCCCGCCGAGGCCGACGGCCGGCAGGTGGTCGTCGAGCGACGGCCCGCCGTACTCGCCCCCCTCGCCGTGGCCGGCGGCGTGCTCCTCGGCGAAGTGGGCCGCGTCGGCCCCGGCGGTGATCGCCACCAGCAGGTTGCCGAGGGCGCAGAAGCCGTAGGCCGTCCGCATCACGTCGACCAGCGCGACCGACTCGGGCAGTTGCGGCAGGAACAGGTGCGCCAGCGTGTGGCGGAGCAGGATTGTCAGCGTCGCCAGGCCATAGAGCGAGCCGAAACTGAGCATCAGCCAGTCCGGCAAGCGTCGCCGACGGGGTCGCAGGCCGGCGCGCGAGGCCCCCTCGGAGACCATCTCCATGTAGGCCACGTACGCCGCCGCCGCGGTGTTGAGCCCCGCGGCCAGCAGGTAGTACCAGGCGAGCCCGGTCATGACCCCATCGGTCAGGTTCGGGTTGTGCTCGAGGTAGTTGTGGTTCATCGCCGTCGTGCGTCCCCGAAGGGCGGCCCCGAATGGTCCACGAGACGAGGCGACGGGGCCCGGCCCCGGCGCCGACCGGCTCCGCTCGCTACATCGGCCCGCTGATGCCGCCGTCCTTGCGGACGCGCCAGAAGTGAATCATAATTAAAATCGTCGCCGCCAGCGGGATCGCGACGCAGTGCAGGACGTAGAAGCGATTGAGCGTCATCTCGCCGACGGAACGGCCGCCGAGCAGGGCGAACTTCGCGTCGGAATACGGCGTGATCAGGCTCACGCCGTTGAGCACCAGGAGCGAAGCCCCGGGACCTTCGACCCCCATGCCCGGCGTCGCCCGCGCCATGTTCGAGCCGACGGTGATGGCCCAGATCGCGAGCTGGTCCCACGGCAGCAGGTAGCCGGTGAACGACAGCAGCAGCGTCAACACGAGCAGGATCACGCCGACGACCCAGTTGAACTCGCGCGGGGGCTTGTAGCTGCCGGTCAGGAAGACGCGGTACATGTGCAGCCAGACCGTGATGACCATCGCGTGCGCCCCCCAGCGGTGCAGCTCGCGGAGGATGCCCAGGGTCGTCACGTCGCGCAGCGCGAGGATATCGTTATACGCATGTTCCAGCGTCGGCCGGTAGTAGAACATCAGGAGGACGCCGGTGATCACCTCGACGATGAAGAGGAAGAAGGTCGTCCCCCCCATGCACCAGGTGTAGCTCAGCGCGATCCCCTGCTTGCGGACGCTGACCGGGTGGAGGTGCAGGAAGAAGTTCGTCAGCATCACGACCACCCGGTTGCGCCGATCGGTCGGCATCGGGTGGCGGAAGACGCTCTTCCAGACCTGCGACTCGGTGATCTTCTCGCCGATGGACATGGCCCGCCCCTCGCCCCCTTCGTTGCGTTGGACCGCGTTGGTCGTCGGCCGTCGCTCGCGCCCGGTCGCCCGGACTCAGACCGGGATGAAGCTGTCGGGGTCCTTCCACTGCCCGAGCTCTTCCTGGAACTTCTGGCTCTTGTCGACGATGATGCTGCCGTCGTCGCCGAGCGTGAGCTTGAAGCGTTCCAGCGGGCGCGGGGCGGGCCCCTCGAAGTTGACGCCGGAGATGTAGAACCCGCTGCCGTGGCACGGGCACTTGAACTTCTGCTCGCCGGCCAGCCAGTTCGGCGGGCAGCCCAGGTGGGTGCAGACCGACTGGATCGCGTAGATCTTGTCGAGGCCGTCGTAGTAGTCGGACCGGACGATCCAGAAGCCCCACTCGGCCTTCCAGCGCTCGTTGACCTCGCCCTTCTCGAAGTCGCCCGGCGACCCGACCTTGATCGTGCTGGGTGGCTCGGCCAGGACGTTCGGGAAGAGGAAGCGGACCGTCATGACCGTCAACATCGTCATGCCGGCGGTGAACGCGACCCAGGCGACGACGACCCACGAGGCCATGCCCATGAAGGCGCGCCTGGAGACGTCCGCGGCGCGGCCGGCCAGCGACCGGGGGGCGGAGGTCACGTCGGGCCGGCTCGGCTTGGGGGGGATGGCCTTCGAGGGCGTGACCTTCGGCGCCGCCGGGGCGGCCTTGGCCGCGGGGGCCTTGGCGGCCTTCAGCGCCTTCTCCTGCTCGGCCGCGGCGCGCCGCGCGGCCTCGGCCAGGTCGGTCGGGTCGGTCATCTCGGCCAGCGGGGGCAACGCCCGCGCCGCGGCCGCCGGCTTGGCCGCCCCTGCACCCGCGGCCGGCTTCGCCCCGGCCGGCTTGGCCCCCGCGGCCGGCTTCACCCCGGCGGCCGGCTTCGCCCCGCCCGCGGCGCCGGCCCGCGCGGCGGCCAGCTTCTCCTGGAGCGTCAACGGCCGTCCCAGCGTGGCCGGCGACGGCGGCGGCTCGGCCGGCGGGCCGGCTTCGGCCGCGGGTGCGGCGGCGACCGGCTCGGCCTTCGGCGCGGGCTTGGGCTTCGCGGCCGCGGCGGGCTTCGGCGCGGCGCCGGCCCGTGCGGCGGCCAGCTTCTCCTGGAGGGTCAGGGGCCGTCCCAGCGTGGCCGCCGACGGCGCCGCCGGCGCGGCCTCGGCCGGCTCGACCTCGGCGGCCGACTCGGCCTGGATGTCCTCTTCCACTTCGCTCACCGCCGGCTCGGGGGCCGCGGCCGACGCCGGCTGCGCGGGCCCTCCCCGACGCACGATCTCGAGGATCTCTTTGACGCTCGGTCGTTCCGCCATCGCGTTCGTCCCAGGCCGATCGATCGGCAGGCTAGACCATCGGGCTGTTGACTCGGTCGAGAGGAGTCCCGGCCATCCAATGCAACGCGGATACCGAAGCCCTTGCGTCTCTCGAAGTGCGAATCAGCACGGGCTTTCGGACAAGGCTCTCGCCGTCACCTTCGAGCATCATTCCCACCCGCGAGAAACCCACCCGGCGTCGATTCTCGCCCTTGAGAAGGCCCTCGCTGGCGCTTCGGGTTACGAAGAGAGGGCCGCCGTCCTCGGACCATGAGCCGACCGACGGCCGCTAACCTAGCAAGCCGGTCCGCCCGCCGCAACCGCCCTGTCCGCCATTTCGCCGATCCAGGGCGGTTTGCTTGTCTTTTCCGATGTTCTCCCCTTCGTCTTTGAGGGGAGGAGTCTTCGGTAGGGTCCGCTCTTGAGGACCTCGTCGATCCAAGAATCGAGGAAGAGGTCGCAAGAGTGGACCCTGCGGAGAGCGATCCGCGCTAGCGTGCGAGCCGTTTGACGCGGGCGAGTTCCTTCTTGACGAAGTCGACGTCGAGGAACGGGTCGGCCGAGATGCGCCGCCAGCGGACGTCGCCCCGGGCGTCGATGAGGTACGTGCCGTGGAGCGGCTGGTCCTCGAAGTCGTCGAAGGATTGGTAGATCTTGAAGACATCGAGCTTCGCGTCGGGCAGGATCGGCATCGGGAACTTGACGCCGTCGGCGTTGTTCTTCAGGGCGCGGGAGGCGTCGAGGCCGTCGGTGCTGACGGCGACGAGGTCGGCGTCGAGGCGCTTGAGGGCGTCGATCTCCTTGCCGAAGACCTGGAGCTGCTGCATGCAGTGGGCGCACTTGCCGCCGAGGAAGAAGATCACCACGACGGCCCGGCCGCGATGGTCGGCGAGCCGCCAGGGACGGCCGTCGGTGTCGGCCAGGTCGATCGGCTCGGCGGCCGTCGGCGACCAGGCGAGCGGGCCGACCGTGGTCAGGTCGATCCGGCCGGCCTCGGCCTCGTCGGTGGCCGTCGACGGGCCCGGCGGCGACCAGTCGCCCGCGGCCTTCCAGCCGGCGACGATCCCCGCCAGGCGCCGGAAGACGGGCGTGTCGAGGTCGGCGCGCCTGGCCAAGGGCACGAGCTTCTTGTACGCCTCCTGCGCGTCCTTCGGCTTGCCGACGGCCTGCAGGATCTCGACCAGGGCCGCGAGCAGGGGGACCTGGTCGGCCTGGCGGTCGACCGCCCGCCGCGCCGTGCTCTCGGCGAGGCCGTAGTTCCGCGCAGCCAAATGAGCACGGGCGAGCGCCTCGGGCCGCATCGCCGTCGCCTTCGCGAAGCGGTCGAACGCGTCGCCGACGTCGCCGTCGAGCAGCTTCTGGTATCCCTCCAGCTCGGCCAGGAGCGGGTCGTCGGCCGGGTTCGGGGCGGGATTGGCCGGGCCGCGGTTGTTCCGTTGCGGGGCCTTCGGCACAGCCCGAAGGGCGGCGATTTGCTCGGCGAGCTTGGCCTTCTCTCCCTTGGCCGCGAAGGCGAGGCCGAGCGTGTAGGCGCGCTGCTTGCGCTCCTCGGGGATGTCGGACCAGTCCAACGAGCCCGACTCGGTCGCGGCGATCAGGTCGTCCCAGAGCTCGTAACGCGTCAGGACCTCCGACCACCGCAGGCGGCCGCTCCGCTGCGGCGAGCCGCCGTCGTTCGGGCCGTTCTTGTCCGGGTCGCGCGGCTGCTCGACGAGGTTCCGCGCCACCTCGACCGCGTCGCGGGCGCGGCCGACGTGGCTCAGGCTCGTCGCGAGCCACTGGTTGTTATGGGCATAATTGTGGATCTCGAACGGCATCACGCGGTCGCGCATCATGTAGGCGTGGTCGACCCGCGCCGAGCCTTCCTGCTGATACGCCGCGTCGGCGTAGCGGCGGAGGCCCGTGTACGTGTGGCCGGGCATGTGCCAGGCGTGTGCGATCCCCGGCGCCGACTTGGCGAAGAGCCCCGCCGACTTGAGGGCGCGCTCGGGCTTGAACCCATCCCAGAGGTGGATGCGATAATGGTGCATCCCCGGGTGCATCGGCTCGACGCGCTCGACCGACTCCAGGAGCGTCTCGACGGCCTGCCGGCTGCCGATGCCGTCCTGGAACGAGTCCTGCCAGGTGACCATCGCCAGCCAGGCGCGGGCGTCGATGTCGCCGGGGAACTCCTGCACGATGGCCTCGAGGCCGTTGAGGAACCCTTGCCGCTTCGCCTTGGCGTCGGCGCCGTCCTTGTAGAAGGCGGCGAGGGCGTCGATGTAGAGCCGCTCGCGTGGCGAGGGGGGCTTCTTGTCGGCGCGCTTGCGGGCCTCGGCGAGGAAGCCCTTGGCGCGCTTCTCGTTATTCACGTTGGACATCGCCATGCCCCAGTAGGCCATGGCGCAGTCGGGGTCGATCAGGCCCGCCTGGCGGAACGAGCGCTCGGCCTCGAAGTAGTAGAACGAGTGGAGTTGCGCCACCCCTTGGCTGATGAACATCTGGGCCTCGGGCTTCGCCGTGGTGACGGCGAAGTCGACCTTGCCCATCCCCTCCATCCGCGTCGCCTTGCGCCTCGGGCCGTCGTTGAACGCCTCGCCGTGGACCGAGTGCCCCGCGGCCGGGGCCGCCGGGTTGGCCTCGCTCGCGGAGGCCGTCGGCCGGGTCGGCTCCTGGGCCCTCGAAGTCGGGGAGGTTGCGGCGAGCAGGGACAGAGGCAGGACCCATCCCCAGGCGAGCGCTCTCATCGGCGGGGTCTCCGGCGGGTGTGGTGGGCCACGAAGGCGGGCGCAAGGCGCATCGAGGCCGGCGGGCGGCGGGGAATCATCAGTCAGGGACTGATGATACGGCGGCCGGCGCGCGATTGCTAGGGCGGGGTCGTTTTCGCGGGGGGCGGCTCGTCCGACGCAGCCTTCGGGGCGGCGGCCTCCTCGCCGTCGGCCTTCTTGCCGTCGGCGTTCTTTTCGTCGGCCGCGTCGCCCTCGCCTTCGTCGTCCGCTTCGTTCGGGAACCGGCGGCGGATGTCGTCGGGGGTGGACGGCTTGCCGTCGAGGCCGGCGCTGGCGATCTCGAAGGTCTTGTCGTCGACCTTCTGGTAAGTGAGCGGGTGCTTCCAGGCGTCGAGGCTGCCCGCGACCAGCCGCTGACCCTCCGCGTCGTCGGGCAGGGCCTTGTGCTCGGCGCGATAGGCGGCGACGGCCGAGGATGCCTGCTGGATCGCCGCGGTCGTCTGGGCGACCTGGCCGGCGGCTTTGGCCGCCGCGCCGAACCCGATCAGGAGGAGCAGGAAGCCGAGCCCGAAGGCCGCGAAGCCGACCGACCCGATCAGGCCGATAATGAACCCGGCGATCGCCAGCCCGCGCGGGGGCTTGAACAGCCCGGCGATGCTCAGGATCAGGCCGATCGGCGAGAGCAGCCCGCAGGTCAACAGCAGGCCGACGAGCGAGATGACGAACCCGGCAGTGCCGAGCCCGTTGCTCTCCCCGCCCACGTGCTGGATGATGATGCGTTGCTGATAGGGCGGGGGCGGGGGCGCCTGGCTCATCGCGGACCTCCTCGTCGCCGACGTCGCGTCGAGAGACTCACGCACCGACCATTCTATAGCTTGCAGCGATGAACACAAGGAGCCGGTCGGCCCGTCGGACGACCCGGCAACGCAGGGTGGGCACCGCCCACCTTCTTATCCGCATAGAAGAAGGTGGGCGGTGCCCACCCTGCGAGAAGCTCGGGGCGAAGGCCTCAGCCGCCGGTGGCGGCGAGGATCTTCTCGAGGGTGACGGGGCCGGGCTCCTTGGTGCCCTTGCACTTGGGGTAGGCGGCGCAGCCGAGGAAGTAGCCGCGGCGGCCGGGGCGGACGACCATCGGCCCGCCGCAGTCGTCGCAGGTCTCGGCGACGACGATGGCCTTGAGCGCGGCCTTGCGGTCGTTGGAGGCGGCGGCCGTTGCGGTCATCTCGCCGAGCTTGTCCTTCATCTCGTCGGGGATCGGCGCCGTGCCGCGGCAGCGGGGGTAGTTGGTGCAGCCGAGGAACGGCCCGCGGCGGCCCTGCTTGACGGCCATCGCCGAGCCGCACTTCTCGCATTTGACGTCCACCGTCACCGGCACGACGGGCTTCCCTTGGTCGTCCACCGGCATCGTGCTGCGGCACTTCGGGTAGCCGGTGCAGCCGAGGAACGGCCCGCGCGGCCCGCGCTTCAGGGCCATCGGCTTGCCGCACTTCGGGCAGGCGTGCTCGGTCTCGACCGCGGTGGGGATGGGGTTGCCCTGCTCGTCGAGGTTGAACGTCTCCTTGCACTTCGGGAACCCCGAGCAGCCGAGGAACGGCCCGCGCGCGTTCTCGCGGAGCAAGAGCGTCTTGCCGCACTTCGGGCAGCGGTGCTCGGTCTCGATGGCCGCCGGGCGCGGGCCGCCCTCCTTGGGGCGGGTCGCCTTGCACTCGGGGTAGCGCGAGCAGCCGAGGAATTCGCCGGTGCGGCCGAACTTCAGCAGCATCGGCGCCCCGCACTCGTGGCAAGTCTCGGCCGTCGGCACCGAGACGCGCTGCGCGTTGGCCTCGGCGGCGACGAGGGCCTCGCGGAACGGGTAATAGAACTCGTCGAGGACCTTCTTCATGTCCTCCTTCTTCGTGGCGATGTCGTCGAGCTCGTCCTCCATGTGGGCGGTGAACTTCACGTCGAGGACCTTGGGGAAGTGCTCGACGAGGAAGTCGGTCACGACCAGGCCGAGGTCGGTCGCGTGGAACCGCCGCTCGCGCTGCTCGACGTAGTTCCGCGCCTGGATCGTCTTGATGATCTCGGCGTACGTGCTCGGCCGGCCGATGTTCTCCTTTTCGAGGGCCTTGATCAAGGTCGCCTCGGTGTAGCGCGGCGGCGGCTGGGTGAAGTGCTGCGAGGGGACGAGCTCGTGCAGGTCGAGCGCCTGGCCGACGGCCAGGTGCGGTAGGAGGCGGTCCTCCTGCTTGCCCGCCGGGGCGAGCACGCGACGATAGCCGTCGAACTTCATCACCTTGCCCTGGGCCTTGAAGACCCCTTCGCCCGCGGCGATGGCGACGTTCGTGACCGCGAAGATGGCCGGGGTCATCTGGCTGGCGACGAACCGGCGGTAGACGAGCTGATAGAGCCGGTACTGGTCGTGGCTGAGCTTGGCCTTGATCCGCTCGGGCGTGAGGCTCAGGTCCGTCGGCCGGATCGCCTCGTGGGCCTCCTGCGCCTGCTTGCCGGCGGCGAAGCGGTTCGGCTTGTCGGGCAGATACTTCGGGCCGTACGAGCTGCCGATCAGGTCGCGGACGGCCGTGATCGCCTCTTCGGAGACGCGGAGCGAGTCGGTCCGCATGTACGTGATCAGGCCGACGGGGCCGTCGCCGCTGACGTCGATGCCTTCGTAAAGCTCCTGCGCGATCTTCATCGTCCGGTTGCCGGCGAACCGGAGCCGGATGGCGGCCTGCTGCTGGAGCGTGCTCGTCTTGAACGGGGCGTCGGGCCGGTCGGCCTTCTCCGACGCCTCGACCTCGGCGACCTTGTAGCTCGCCGACGCCAGCGCGTCGCGGATCGAACGGGCGTCGCCCTCGACCTTGGCGGCGAACTTGGAGCCCTTCCACTCGACCAGCTCGGCGTCGAAGCGGTCGGCCTCGGCGGTCGCGCCCTCGGGGCTGAGCGTCGCGGTGATCTTCCAGTATTCCTCGGTGACGAACGCGCGGATCTCCTTCTCGCGCTCGGCGATCAGCCGCGTGGCCACCGACTGCACCCGCCCGGCGCTGAGGCCGCGGGCGACCTTCTTCCAGAGCAACGGGCTGACCAGCCAGCCGACGAAGCGGTCGAGGAACCGCCGGGCCTGCTGGGCGTTGACCTTGTCCATGTCGATCGGGCCGACGTGGTGGAACGCCTCGCGGACGGCCCGCTCGGTGATCTCGAAGAACTGGACGCGGCGGACGCGGTCGTCGTCGAGGCCGAGGGCCTGCTGGAGGTGCCAGGCGATCGCCTCGCCCTCGCGGTCGGGGTCGGTCGCCAGGTACACGATCTCGGCTCGGTCGGCCTCGCGCCGCAGCTCGGCGAGCACGTCGCGCTTGGCGGTGACCTCGTACGTCGGCCGGTAGCCCTTGGCGATGTCGATGCCGAGGTCGCGCCCCTTCTTGGGCAGGTCGCGGACGTGCCCCATGCTCGCCTTGACGACGTAGGACGGGCCCAGGAACTTGTTGATCGACCGCGCCTTCTTCGGGCTCTCGACGATCACCAGCGCCTTGCCCGAGGCCCGGCCGTTGCCACCGCCGGCGGCGGCCTTGGCGGCGGACGAGCGGGCCTTCGGGGCGGCCTTGGTGGTCTTCGCGACGGACGCGGACTTGGGGGTGCTGGACTTACGGGCCACGGTGGTGATCATCCTCTCCAGGACGCGTCGAGCCATGAGGGCCGATGGGCCCCGCCCCGTAGGGCAGGGCTTGCCCTGCCTCCTCCCACGCAGGAATCGAAGAGGCAGGGCAAGCCCTGCCCTACGAGGAGAGCGAACTCGCCGACCGGCGAGAATCGCCCCCAGGCTCAACACTTCTCCTGTTTTCCGTTGCGTTTGCGGCGAATTCTGGTAAACTGCCCCATTCGGGCCTGGCCTTCCTCGGGCCGCGCCCTTCAAATAGCTAGCGTATTCCGGGCTGTCAAGGGGGCCCGGCGGCGTCGGCCGGGGCTCTCCCTTAAGGGAGAGAGTGCGGGAAATCGACGTCCGGCTGTCCTCTTGAGGATGGTGGCGACCGCATCTCGGGCCGCCCTCACTGTACGACACCGACGGCCCCCTCGTTCGCCCCGAATCGCCACCAGGACGGCGCGACCGACCCAGCAAGATTGAACGGATGCACGACGTCTTGTCAACCCCCGACTCGCAACCCGGCGCCGTCCCGGCCCGCCCCCGCCGGCCGCGGTTCGCCTTCCGCCTGCGGACGCTGATGCTGGCGGTGCTCGTCATCGGCGTCGGATTGGGGTGGGAGTTCGAGCGCGTCCGGGCCCAGCGCCGCGCCGTTGCGACGATCCGTGCCGCGGGCGGCCGGGCGTTGTATGACTACGAGGTCGATGCCCGGAGCGACTTGCCGATCCCGAATGCCCAGTCCCCGGCACCGACTCGATGGCGACGCCTGTTCGGCGACGACTTCTTTCACAATGTCGTCGCCGTGGAGATCCACGATCGGTCGAAGCCGATGCCCCGGGTGCCTCCCGGGGCGAAGCTCAGGGTCGACGACCAGCAAGTCGCCGCACTTGGCCGCTTGGCGGCCCTCCGGAGCCTGGACCTGAATTACTCAGACGTCGATGACTCCGACCTCGAACGGCTTCGGTCGCTGCGGCGGTTGAAACGCCTCTGGTTGCTCGAGACGAACGTCACCGACGCCGGCCTCGCCCACCTCCGCTCGTTCCCGGCGCTTGAGGTTTTGGACCTGAGGGGCACGCGGGTCTGCGGCGCCGGAATGGAGGCGGTGGGCCAGATCACGAGCCTCGTCGACCTCGGCCTGGACCGGACGAACGTGGGCGATGACGGGGCCAAGCGCCTTCGTAATCTGACACGGCTCCAGATCCTTACCTTGAGCCACACGCGAGTGGGCGACTCCAGCATCCCCGCGTTCGAGCCGCTGCAGGATCTCCGGTTTCTCGACCTGTCGCGCGCCAGGCTGAGCAGGGCAGGCGAACGGGACGCGCTCTTGAAGGTGCCTTCAAAACAAATATATTTCGGCCATATCATCTACCCGGATCGACGACGGGGTACGATCGGCCCCGGTCGCGCAGCGGCGCGAGGCAAGGCGCGGTAGAATAACGACTTCGCGCGGCTCGGGAGGTCGGGCCGCGGGGCCAAGGACGTAGTCGGACCCTCCGAAGACAACGCACGCTTGGAACTGAGACGAGAAGGACGCCCCCGATGCCATTCGCGGTCTTCCGACGGCACCAGAAGAAACTGCTGGCCATCTTCGCGTTGCTGGCCATGTTCGGCTTCGTCGTCGGCGGGACGCTCCCGCAGCTCCTGTCGGGGAGGAACCCGGGGGGCGGCGACACCGAGGTCGTGAAGCTCTACGGCAAGCCGGTCTATCGCTCTGAGATCGCGCAGATGAAGTCGGAGCGGGCGCTGGCCAACCAGTTCCTCACGGCGCTAATGCACCGCCGGCTGGCCTTCTTCATGGGCGACTTCGGCCCGCTCGACACCCGGTCGATGGTCGACGCCTTGATCCTCCGCCACGAGGCCGAGGCGCTCGGCATCCCGGCCAACATCGCGCTGGCGCGCGACTGGCTCAAGGAGCTCACCGGCGGCGAGCTGGACGACCGCGCCTTCAACCAGATCCTCGAGGAGGACTTCCGCGACGGCGTCGGCGGCGAGCGGCTGCTGACGACCCTCGCCGACCAGCTCCGCATCAACAAGGTGCTCGACATCTACGGCGGCACCGAGGCGCTGGTCACGCCGCTGGACCTCTTCGAGGCCTATCGCGATGAGCGCGAGACCGTCTCGGCCAAACTCGTACCGGTGCGCGTCGCCGAGTTCCTCAAGGACAAGGCCGTCGGCGAGCCGACCGACGCCGACGTCCGCGCCCTGTTCGACAAGTACAAGGACGTCCTGCCCGACCCCGACCGCCCCACCCCCGGCTTCAAGGCCCCGAGGCGGGTGCGGCTCGAGATCGTCTGGATCGACGGCGCGGAGCTGGCCGAGACGTATCGCAAGTCACTGACCGAGAAGGAGCTGCGCGCCGAGTTCGCCGATCGCCAGAAAGACCCGGTGCTGGCCGCCGACCTGCGCAAGCGGGTCCGCGAGTACGGCGACCTTCCGATCGACCTCTTCGCCGGCGACCCGGAGGCGAAACGGACCCCCGTGACCTTCGCCCGCGCCCGCGAGATCCTGGCTCGTGACCTGGCCGAGAAGAAGACTCGGGAGACGATCGCCGCCAAGTTCAACCAGCTCAGCGAGAACGTCATGGGGCCCTACGAGCGGGCCTATGATGACTGGGCCCACCCCCCCGAGGCCGAGGACGGCAAGGCCGCCAAGCCGCAGGGCTCGCCGCCGACGGCGCCGAACCTCGAGGCCGCGGCCAGGAAGCTCGGCCTTCAGTACGAGAAGACGCCCCCCTTGACCCGCGAGCAGGCCGCCGAGTATGGCCAGATCCACCTCGCCCGCGCCGGCCTGAACAACAGCGCCACCGACCCGCTCGCCGCCAGCACGCAGAGCTTCGTGCAGGGGGTCTTCGACGCGAAGCGGCCGCTGTTCGAGGCGCTCGACTTCTCCGACGACCGCGGCCGGCGCTACCTGGTCTGGAAGGTCGCCGACGTCGCCGAGCACGTGCCGACGCTCGACGAGGCCCGCCCCGACGTCGTCGGGGCGTGGAAGCTGGCGCGTGCCCGGGTGCCGGCCCGCGCCGCGGCCGACGCGATCCGCAAGAAGGCCGAGGCCGCCAAGGGCGAGCTGACCAAGGAGACTGTCGGCGACCGCCCGATCCTGACCACCCCCGAGCTGTCGCGGATGACCCCCTCCTATCCCGGCGGCCCCTCGCGGCCGCAGGAGATCCCCGAGGTGCCGCACGCCGGCCAGGCCTTCCGCGACGCCTTCTTCAACCTCAAGCCCGGCGCCGTGGTCGTCGAGCCCGACGCCCCCGAGACCGCCTATTACGTGATCGCCCTGGCCCATCGCAACCCGGCCGCCTTCGCCACCTTCATCGGGCCCATCGGTCCGATTCGCGAGCTGAAGCCGACCATCGCCCGCGCCGCCCAGTATCGCGGCGCCCGTGATGCACTCGCCTCCCTCCGCGCCCGCGCCGGCCTGCCCGAGAACTGGACGCCCCCCGACGAGGCCGACCACCGCGATGCCCCCGACATGCCGGCCGACGAGGATTGAGCCTACCGAGGCCACACGCCGGCATCGTCCCCTCTTTCTTCGGGACCCGGAGAGGTGGAAGAAGGGGCGACCCTCACCCACAATCAAGCCGGAAGGGCCCGGGGTCCGATTCTAGGGGTTGGGGCGTCGAGGATCTCGGGAACGATGGCGACGGCCCTGAGGGCGTCAGGGGGGCCGGTCGATGTGCCGAAGGGGGCCCGGCGGGGCGTGCCGGAGGAGGGCGATCGGCCTGGGCCTGATCCTGGGCCTCGCCGCCGGCTGCGCCGCGACGGCGCCGGGGCCGAGGTCCGAGCGAGTCGAGCGGGACCGGGACCCCGCGGTGCAGAGGGCGTCGGCGACGGCCCGCCCCGTCGAGCCGATGGCCATGGCTCTCGACCCGGAACCGACCCCGCCGGGACTGTCGGGCGTGCAGCCGGTCGACGTCTACATCCGCCGCGCCCTGGCCGAGAACCGCAGCGTCCAGGCGGCCCGGGCCAACGTCGAGGCCCTCAAGGCGCGAATCCCCCAGGTCACGAGCCTGGAGGACCCGATCGTCTCGAACACGATCTACCCGATCCCCAGCGTCGCGCCGCAGTATTCGCTGATGGGGTACAACCCGTACAACCTCCTGCTCGCCCAGCAGTTCCCCTGGGCCGGCACCCTCCGGCTCCGCGGCCTCGCCGCCGAGCAGGACGCGAGGGTCGCCCTGGCCGAACTCTGCGCCGCGCAGCTCGACGCGGTGGCCAACGTCAAGAAGGCCTACCACGACCTCCACTTCGCCGAGCGC
This sequence comes from Isosphaeraceae bacterium, assembly GCA_035551935.1. Lineage (GTDB taxonomy): Bacteria > Planctomycetota > Planctomycetia > Isosphaerales > Isosphaeraceae > DASZMJ01. The sequence continues at coordinate 2,462 of DASZMJ010000476.1, read as the reverse complement.
GCCGAGCGCATCCTGCTCGACAACCGCAAGCTCGCCGGCCAGATCCTCGAGATCGCCAGGGTCCAGGTCATCACGCGCGGGCGGCAGCAGGACGTCCTGCGGGCCGAGGTGGCGATCCAGGACCTGGACCGCGAGCTGATCCGCGTCCGCCAGTCGGCCGCCTCGGCGCGGGCCGACCTGGCGCAGCAGGTCCACGTCAGCCCCGACGCCGACCTCCGCACCCTGCCCGACGTCCCGCTCGCCGACGTGCCGGTGCAGGTCGACCGGCTCTATCGCCTCGCCGTGCTCGCCCGCCCCGAGCTCAAGGGCCGACTCGCCGCCGTCGCCCGCGACGCGCAGGCCGTCGAGCTGGCGAAGAAGCGCTATTATCCGAATGTTACTCTTGGTTTATCCTATATGGATATGGAGAAGACCAACGCCGCGACGCCGCGGACCGCGAGCGGGATGCCGAACGTCGGCCTGTTCGTGGGCTTCAACCTGCCGATCTACCAGAAGAAGCTCGCCGCGGGCGTCTGCGAGGCGAAGGCGCGCGCGGTGGCCGACGCGAAGCTCCTCGAGTCGGAGCGCGACGCGACCTATCGCGAGGTCAAGGACCTCCTGACCCAGGCCCGCTCCCAGCGCGACGTCCTGGCCCTCCTCCGCGGCGGCATCCTGCCCAAGGCCGAACAGGCGCTCGAGCTGGCCCGGGCCGACTACGAAGGCGGCGGCGCCGACTTCCTGACCCTGGTCTCGGCGATGCGCGAGGTGCTCCAGATCGAGTTGAACGCCGCTCAGGTCGAGGCCGAGCTGGGCAAGGCCCTGGCGGGCCTGGAACGTGCGGTCGGCCTCCAGCTCAACGAGCACCCACCGGCCCCCGACACGAAGCCCGAGCCGCCGGCCGCGCCGCCGCCGGCCGACGCCCCGAACGGGTTCCAGCCGGAACCTCCATCGACTACGGCATCGCCATCCCGCCCGCAACGCCCCCCGAGGGCACCGGCGGCATCGTGAACGGGTAGCCGAGGCCCGGCCCCAGCGGCGATCGGGCCATCCGGCCCATCCCCATCGAGAGCGGGTCGCTCATCGGTCCGTAGAGGGGCCGGAACATCGGCGGTCGCCGATCCATCGTCACGCCGGCCGTCGCCGGGCTCGTCGCCATGCCGACGGCCGAGGCGCCGCCGATCGGGGTGGTCGGCCGTCGCGACGGCTGGACCCCGAGCGAATCGCCGCGGAACGGGACGAAGCCACCGGCCCTGCCGTTGTACGGGGCAAAGCCGCCGCTCGTCGTCGAATAGTACGAGCCGATCGTCGCCGCCCCGTAGCCGCCGAGCGACCGCCGGCCTCCCGACATCCCCAACTGTCCCCGCGCCGGCCCCCCGTGGAGGCCGACGACGAGCAGCGCCGGCGCGACCAGGACCAAACGTTTCACCATCGTATGCATGGACGTTCCTCTCGATCGCGAGGAGACGCGGTCCTCCATGGTAGACTCGGCATGGGTCCTCGTCAGGATGAGGGCCGTCGGCCGAACGTCGCGAGCATGCATCGCCGCCCGCCACGGATCGGGACCGGACCGGGGGATTGCCAAGTCTCCCCGCGCGACCCGCCCCCCACCCCGACCCGCCGCGCACCCCGATCGCCGCCGACCCCTTCGGATCGGCTTTCGCTGATGCATGACGGTCGTCCGGGGCCCGAAACCGGGCCTCAGAACCGTCGCGTCGGGGCCGTCGGCGCCACGCCGACGACGACCGAGGACGCCGGCCGGGGCGTCGTGGCAGGGCAAACGCATCTAATTCACAAATCCTTGTCTGCAAAGAACTTGCGACTAGTTGAATTCCGTGCACTAGATTGCAAATCCTTGCAGGACAAGGATTTGCGAAACACGTGCGTTCGCCCTGGGCGTCGTGGGCAAGGGCGTCTCATCCAAAACCAGGACGTAGTCGTAAGTTGCATCATCCTTCGGTTCGTTTCGTGGCGGCGTTTCCGGGGCCGGCGGGGTGGGCTCGGGGGGCGTCCAGGCGGGCTCGTTCTCGCTGCTGGAGAGGATCCGGCCGTACAGCTTCAGCCGCGCGTTCTTGCAGGCGATCAGCGCCGTCGACAGCTGGCGGAAGCTGCGCTGGTGGTCCTGCAAGTAGCGGTGTCGGCGCATGCCGTCGTCGCTGACGTCGACGGCCGCCGCGTCGAGGACCTGTCGCCGCTGCTCGGCCTCCTCGGCCTCCAGCTCCGGCAGGATCGATCGCAGCGCCTCGAGCTCGGTGGCGATGATCGCGCGGAGCCGCTCCATCGGCCGGTCGGCGTCGATCGCGATGCCCTTCTCGATGTAGCGGGCGTGGGTCTTCAGGTGCGCGTCGCAGGCGACGTCCAGCGCCATGCCCAGGCCGTGCACCACGCGGGCCCGCTCGTCGTCCAGGTCGCCGAGGGCGCCGCCGAGCATCGCCAGCATCCGCCCGCGCCAGTCGGGGCAGAGGTGGCCGCTGCCGGTGAGCTGC
>DASZMJ010000475.1:0-1966 GCA_035551935.1 Isosphaeraceae bacterium | reverse complement strand
GACGACGACCTGGAAGGAGGCCAACTCCGCCGGCGGCGTGCCGGGACGCCGCGGCCCGCCGTAGCGGCTCGACTCGGAATCGAAGAGCATCCTCCCCCCGTGCGTCTCGTCCGGCGGCAGGGGTTCGGCGCGGCCGGCGAGGTTGGCGACGACGCGGAGTAAGTCGCCCCGGACGAACGCCAGCAGCGGGCCGGACTCCTCGTCGGGGAAGAGCCGGGCCGAACGCCTCTCGAAGTCGCGCAGGGCCGGCCACTCGCGGCGCGCCGCCAGGAGGTCGGCGTACAGCCGCCGCAGGCCGGCCCGCGGGGTCCCCTCCGGCCACGACCAGCTCAGCCGGGCCGAGGCGAAGGTGGCCTCGTCCTGCGGGTCGGGCACGCCCCCGGCCTCGGCGAACTCGGCGAACTCGCGATTGCGGCCCTCGCGCACCGCCTGCTGGAGTTGCGGGTCGGTGAAGGAGCAGAAGAAGGGGAAGGGTGCCTCCTCGCCGTACTCCTCGCCCATGAAGATCAAAGGCAGGTGCGGCGACAGGAGCAAGAGACTCGCCGCCAGCCGCTGCTCGGCGGCCGACCCCACCAGCGCGCCGAGCCGGTCGCCGCGGGCGCGATTGCCGACCTGGTCGTGGTTCTGCAGGCAGACGACGAAGCGGTCGCCCGTCAGGCCGTCCGGCGGCGCGCCGTGCTTGCGGCCGCGGGAGGGGCTGTAGTCCCAGGCGAACAGGAAAGGCGTCTCCAGCACGCGGGCCAGGTGCTTCTCGTCGGTGTAGTCCGCGTAGTAGCCGCGGCGTTCGCCGGTGAGGCGGACGTGAAGCGCGTGGTGGAAGTCGTCGGCCCACTGCCCCGTCAGGCCGAACCCGCCGCGCTCGGGCGGCAGCAGCAGGCGCGGGTCGTTCAGGTCGCTCTCGGCGATGACGTGGGTGGCACGCCCCGTCTTCCGCGCGACATCCTCCCCCACCTCGGCGAGGGCGCGGAGGATGGGGCGAGCGCCCATGTCGTAGATGGCGTGGACGGCGTCGAGGCGCAGGCCGTCGAAGTGGAACTCCTCGAGCCACATGCGGGCGTTGTCCAGGACGTAGTCGCGCACCGCGTCCGAGTCGCGACCGTCGTAGTTGACCGCCGAGCCCCACGGCGTCTTGTAGTGGTCGTTGAAGTACGGGCCGAACTCGCGGATGTAGCTCCCCTCGGGCCCGAGGTGGTTGTAGACGACGTCGAGGAACGCGGCCAGTCCCTCGGCATGGCACGCGTCCACCAGTCGGTGCAGTCCGTCGGGGCCGCCGTAGCTCTCCTGGGCGGCGTAGGGCAGCACGCCGTCATAGCCCCAGTTCCGCGTGCCGGGGAACTGCGCGACGGGCATGATCTCGACGGCCGTGACGCCCAGCTCGCGCAGGTCGCGCAGCCGGGGGATGACGCCCTCGAATGTTCCCTCGGGGGAGAACGTGCCGACGTGCAGCTCGTAGAAGACCAGGTCCTCGCGGCGGACGCCGCGCCAGTCGCGGTCGGTCCAGGCGAACCGCCCCGGCCGCACGACGGCCGATGGCCCGTCGGGCCCCTCGGGCTGGAGCAAGGAGCGCGGATCCGGCCGCTCGGGGCCGCCGTCGAGCCGGAAGGCATACCGGCGGCCTTCGGGCACGCGGGCTTCCTCGTGGCGGTGATAGCCGCCGGGCTCCGCTTGCATGGCGACCTCGCGCCGCGAGTCGCCGTCGATCAGGACCAGGTCCACCCGCTGCGCGGCGGGTGCCCAGACCCGGAAGAGGACCGGGCCGTCCGGTGATCCCACCGCGCCGCATCGGCGCGTGGGACCGCCCTGCTTTGTCTGGTTCATGGGGACTTTGCTGCGCCTCTGGGAGATCGATCCGTCCGTTCCGTGTCCGCCGGCCCGACGAATCCACCGCGTGCCTCGACTCGCTGACGATTATTGCTGCTACGGGCCACCTCGGCCGTCGAGTGCCCTTCGATCGATATCAACGCGC
>DASZMJ010000474.1:0-17302 GCA_035551935.1 Isosphaeraceae bacterium | reverse complement strand
GATCGGCCTGTGGCAGCGGCTCGACGAGCGGCTGGACCACGTCGGCTGCCTCGACGTCAAGGAACGCGAGGCCGCCGCGACGCTGCTGGGCTGCCGCTTCGACGACCTCTTCGACGAGCGCGCCCGCGAGCTGCACGGCCTGGGCATGGCGCTGGAGCTCGCGCGCGGGGCGAAGCTCGACGAGCACGCCAAGCTGCTGAAGCGGGGCGTGGTCATCGACACCGACCGGCCGATGGAGCGGCTGCGCGCCATCATCGCCTCGGAGCTGGAGGCGCTGAACGCGATCCTGCCCGACCTGGAGCTTGAGGAGGCCGAGCAGCGGCAGCAATCCATGGACGCGGCGGCGGTGGACACGTCGGACGAGGGGTCGCGGCGGCATCGCTACCTGCAAGACCATCAGCGCGCCTTCCGGCAGCTCTCGACGGCGCTGATCGCGTGCAAGAATGCGCGCCTCAAGCTCTATGGCCGGATCCTCTCCAGCAGCGAGAACGAGCCCGCGTGGACGCCCCCCGAGCCCACCCCGACGGCCCCCGAAGCGCCGCCACGGAACGAACCGAAGGATGATGCAACTTACGACTACGTCCTGGTTTTGGATGAGACGCCCGTGCCCGCGACGCCCCGGCCGGCGTCCTCGGTCGTCGGCGGCGTGGCGCCGACGACCGCGACGGCCCCGCCGCGGCGGTCCTGAGGCCCGAAACCGGGCCCCGGACGACCGCTTCCGATCCATGAAGGCTGATCCGAAGGGGTCGGCGGCGCTCGGGGTGCGCGGCGGGCCGGGGTGGGGGGCGGGTCGCGCGGGGAGACCTGGCAATCCCCCGGCCTCGACCTGACTCCGGATTGCACGAAAGGGCCGATCGCGGCTATAGTCTCGGCCGGCCATCGCGAGCCCGTCGGCGATCGCGCCGGCGGCCGGTCACGGAGGACCCGCACCATGAGCGCGCCCGCCCTGTCGCGGCTCGATGTCGACCGCACGTCGACCCGCGCCCGGCCGCGACCCCGACCCAGACCCGGCCTTGCGAACGACCCGGGCCGCTGGCGCCAACGGCTCGCGCTGGCGATCATCCTGGCTGTCTTCGCCGGCCGATGCGGCTGGGTCGCGGTCAACGACTCGATCACGCCGGACGAGACGACGCATCTCGTCCACTGCCTCCACTTCTGGATGACCGGCGACGACCTGGGCATGTGGGAGCTGGGGACCCCCCGGCTGCCGCACGTCCTGAACGCGTTGCCGCCGTACCTGGCCCTGCGCCTCGCCGGTCGCTTGCCGATCGACGCGTCGAAGAAGGAGGAGGCGATCGCGGCGCTGGTGCTCGGCGGGTCGTCGCGGGTGCTCGTGCCGGCGCGGGCGATGGCGATCGGGGCGGGGATGGCGTTGGTGCTGGTCGTCGGCTGGGCGACCGGGCGGCGTCGGGGGGCGGTCGCGGGCCTGATCGCGGGGGGGCTCGTCTCGAGCGTGCCCGAAGTCCTGGCGCACTCGGCGATCGCCGGCAGCGACGTCCCGTTCGCCGCGGCGGCCTTCCTGGCCATCGGCCTCCTGGCGCGCTACGCCGAGCGGCCGAGCCCGGGGCGTTGGCTCGCCGCGAGCCTCGGCGTCGGCCTGGCCTGGGCGATGCGGCACACCGGCCTGCTCCTGATCCCCGTCGCGGGCGGCGTCCACCTCGTCTGTGCCCTGCGACGACCCCGCGAGCGGGGGGCCGGGCCGGCCGTCGAGTGCCTGCTCGGCTCGGCCCTGGCGGGCGCGGTGCTGGCCGCGGTCGCCTTCCTCGTGCTCTGGGCCGGCGACGGCTTCGGCACGGTGAGCATCGGCGGCGTCTCGGCGCGGGCGACCAGCCTCAGCGTCCCGCGGCGGGTCGGGCCGGTCGAGCTGGGGGGTGTCCCAGTGCCGACCTCGGCGTTGAGCGTCCTCAAACAGGTCCGGCACCAGAACGCCGGCCACGAGGCGTACTTCTGCGGCGCGTTCCGCCAGTCCGGCTGGCCGTCGTATTTCCCGGTCGCCTTCCTGCTCAAGACCCCCCTCGGCCTGATCGCCCTGCTCGTGCTCGCCGCCGCCCGGCTCCGACCGCGCGACGCGCTGGACCGCGTCGGCCTGGCCTGCCTGGCCCTGCTCTGGCTGACGCTCGTGCGGAGCAAGGTGAACATCGGCGTCCGCTACGCCTTGTTGACCTATCCGATCGTCATCCCCTGGGTCGCGCGGCTGTTCGAGGGGAAGGCCCTGCGCGACAAGGTCTGGGGCCCGGCGACGGTCGCGGCGGCCGTCTGGTTCGTCGGGGCGTCGGCGTGGGCGCACCCGAGGTATCTGTCGTACTTCAACGAGATCGGCGGCGGGCCGGGCCGGGGCTGGCTCTATCTGGCCGACTCGAACCTCGACTGGGGCCAGGACTTCGATGCCCTCGCCGCCACGCTCCGACGGCTGGGGATCAAGGAGGTGACCGCGGACCTCAGCACCGAGCGCCGGCTCAACGAGCCGGGCCTCTTCGCCGTCGTCAACCCCCCCCGCGACGCCCAGGTCCCCGCCGTCACGCCGATCCATCGCCGGCTCTATGACTGCGACGGCGACTACATCCCGGTCTACACGCGGTACGTCGCCGTCGGCGCCTCGCGACTCCTGGGCCTCTATTCGCAGAACGACATGGGCTGGCTCATGACACGCCGGCTCGTCGCGCGCGTCAACGACAGCACCTTCCTGTTCGACATGGACACGCCCGCCGACCGGCCGTTCGCGCCCTGACGTCGGCGCGACGATCGTCGCATCACTCGTCGGAAAAATGATTGCAAGGAGAGCCTCGCCTTGATAGGCTCTCTTCCGGCCGGCGAAGATGCCTCTCCCGCAATCGGGCGCGACGCGAGCCATCGCGACATGCCCCGCCGGCTCATCTTGGCCGGTCGACCGCCCCCGATCGTCGCGGTAACCTCTCCCCGAGCGACCGCGGCGGTTCCCCTCTCTCCTCTCTCGCGGAGACGTCGACCGGCCCGAGTCGGGGCCGATCCATCGCCCCGATCCCCTCCCCGGCAGTGAGCGTCGTCTGACAACTCGTGTTTGCGCGCATGCTCTCCGTGTGCGGACCCGGTCCCCGGGTCTCCCCCTACTACGTCTCGGAGGAGCGTCAAGCATGTCAACCAGAACGCGACGCGGTTTCACGCTGATCGAGCTGCTGGTGGTCATCGCGATCATCGGCGTCCTGATCGCCCTGCTCCTGCCCGCGGTGCAGCAGGCCCGCGAGGCGGCCCGCCGGGCCCAGTGCAGCAACAACCTCAAGCAGATCGGGCTGGCGGTCCACAACTACATCAGCGCCTTCGACACCATCCCCCCCTCGGGCTCGCGCGACGACGACCCCAGCGGCAACCAGGGTACCGGCCCGGCCGGCAACCCCGGCCCGCGCCAGAACGCCTACTCGATGAAGGCCCGCATCCTCGGCTTCCTTGAGCAGCAGGTCGTATTCGATTCGATCAACTTCTCGCTCGACCCGACCTGGAACAGCGGCAACCTCGAGCTGGCCAACGCGACCAGCCGCTTCGTCCTCATCAGCACCTACCTCTGCCCGTCCGACTGGGCCGGCATCAGCGCCGACCAGGGCTCGTTCCAGGACGGCACCAAGGGCTGCAGCTACCCGAACAACGTGGGGAACAACCGGCGGTTCAACGGCTGGGTGCCCGACGGCCCGGCCTACTTCCCCGGCTGGGACACCCAGATCCGCGGCACCCTGACCCTGGCCAACGTCTCCGACGGCACCAACAACACCGCCATCTTCTCCGAGTTCCTCAAGAGCGGCCAGGGGACCCCCCCGTCCGAGGCGCGCGACGGCCTCCGGATCACCTACATCCTGCCGGGCTTCGACCCGCAGACGAACCTCGGCACCGGCATCCAGGGCGAATACATGAACGCCCAGAACTGCCAGCAGAACTTCCTCGTCCGCGAGTTCACCTGGAAGGGCGAACGCTACTCGACCCAGGACCCCGGCCGCGGCGGCTTCTACTCGCACTCGATGCCGCCGAACAAGCGCAGTTGCTCGTACTGGGGCGGCGGCGTCGGCTCGGACAACTTCGAGACGATGATCTCCTCCAATTCGATGCACCCCGGCGGGGTCAACGTGCTGTTCATGGACGGCTCGGTGCGGTTCGTCAAGAGCACGATCGCGTACTTCACCTGGCACGCCATCGGCACCCGCGACGGCGCCGAGGTCGTCAGCATGGACGCCCTCTGATCGTCACGGTCCCCTCGCCCCTTGCCCGGGGCCGGCGGCCGTGTCAGACTCGCGACGGGTCGACAGGATCGCGGGACTACCCGAAGCAAGGGGGCGAGGGACCTTGAAAGCGAATCCGGTCAAGAAGGCGTTGCGCGACGGGCGGCCGCAGGTCGGCACCTGGTTGTCGCTGGGGAGCATCGTGGCGGCGCGGTTCCTGGGGAGGCTCGGCCTGCCCTGGCTGACCGTCGACATGGAGCACACCCACACCGACATCCAGACCGCGGCGATGATGTTCGGCGTCATCGCCGACGCCGGCTGCGTGCCCCTGGCGCGGGTGCCGGCGCACCGGCACGAGTACATCAAGTCGGTCCTCGACTGCGGCGCGATGGGCATCGTGGCGCCGATGGTCATGGACGCCGACGAGGCCCGCGCGATCGTCGCCGCCACGAAGTACCCCCCCCGCGGCAACCGCTCCGTCGGCGGCGGCCTGCACGCGATGAACTACGGCACCACCGCCGAGGAGTATTTCCTCCGCGCCGACGACGAGATCCTCGTCGTCATCCAGACCGAGCACATCCTGGCCGTCGAGCGCGCGGATGAGATCTACGCCGTGCCCGGCATCGACGCGATCTTCGTCGGCCCCAACGACCTGACGGCCTCGCTCCGGGCGCCGGACGGCACGCCGCCGGAGAAGGAGGCCTTCGAGGACGTGCTCCGCCGCATCCGCGAGGCCGCCGCGCGGCACGGCGTCCCCAGCGGCATCCACGTCGGCACGGCCGCCGACGCCTTGCGCCGGATCGAGGAGGGCTGGCGGTTCCTCGCCGTCGGCAGTGAATTGAAGATGATGCTCGACGGCGTGGCCAACCTGGCGCGCCAGGTCCATCCCGAGCTGGTCGGCGGCGAACTGGCGAAGTATTGACAATCATCACGAATCCGACATCCAATGGGGGTCGCGGGTACGACGGCCGCCGGCCCGCTCGTCCTTCGCGCGGGAGGCGGCCCGAGAGAAAGGGGACGGATCGTATGCGACGCGGAACCTGGCGGATCGGCATCCTGGCCGCCATCGCCCTCGGGGTCGCCCTGCCGGCCCGGGCCGACGAGAAGGCGAAGGACCGGGCCAAGGACAAGAAGGAGATCGCCTGGGCCAAGTCGTACGAGGAGGCCGTCAAGGCCGCCCGCGCGGCGAACAAGCCGATCATGATCGACTTCTACACCGTCTGGTGCGGCCCCTGCCGCATGCTCGAGTCGGAGACGTATACCGACGGGAAGGTCATCGCCGCGTCGGAAAAGTTTGTCTCCTTGAAGCTCGACGCCGAGAAGGAGGGTGAGCACCTCGCCAAGATGCTCGAAGTCCAGGCTTATCCGACGATCCTCTTCCTCGACCCGCAGACCGCGGGCAAGGACGGCGGCGACGTCGTCGGCAAGATCCTCGGATTCGAAAAGGGCGGGCCATTCACGGAGAAGATGAACACGATCGAGGCCGCCTTCCGCAGATTCCCCGCGACCGAGCAGGCCTACGAGAAGGACCCGAGCGACCCGAAGGCCCTCGCCAGGCTCGTCAACGCCTATGTCGAGCGTGGGAACCCCGACGCGGCGCGCAAGCTCCTCGACGAGGGCGAGAAGCGCGACCCCGAGGACAAGCAAGGGAGGCTGGCCAGGCTCTCGAACGCCGTCGCGGACGCCTACAAGAGCAAAGGCCAGGAGGCCATCCAGCTCGGCGACGTCGACAAGGGCGTCGCCCTGCTCGACAAGGCCATCGCACTCTTCCGGAAGGCCGCCACGATCGGCAAGGATCCCTCGGACGTCTTCCACGCCCGCTACCAGGCCGCCCTCTGCTATTACGGCCAGGACAAGTACAAGGAAAGCTTCAAGGAGCTCGAAGCCGCCCAGAAGGTCGAGGGGGTCTCGGCCGACCGCAAGCGAAAAGGCGCCGCCATGCTCCAGCGACTGAAAGACTCCCTGAAGCAGCAGGGGATCGATCCCGAGGACAAGGAGGGAATCTAACGCCCCTCGACGAGCGCCCGCACCCGCTCCAGGCCGTTGCGGGCGACCTCGCTCGGGTCGCGGGCCCAGAGGGTCGGATTGAACAGCTCGAGCGAGAGCGGGCCGCGGTAGCCGATCGATCGCAGGTTCGAAATCACGCGCGGCAGGTCGGCGATGCCGTCGCCGGGCAGGACGCGGTCGGCGTCGGTCTGCTCGGTCGGCGGCGGCCGGTCGGGCAGGTCGTTGATGTGGAAGATCGCCAGGCGATCGCCCCGGATCTGCAAGAGGTCGTCGATCGACCCGCCGCCACGCATCATGTGGAAGACGTCGGCGACGACCGTCGCGTCGGGGTCGCCCGAGCCGTCGGCGATCTCCAGCGCGCTTTGCACGTCCTTGATCCCGGCGACGAAGCCGAGGAACTCCATCGCCGGCTTCACCCCGGCCTCGCGGCCCAGTTCGAGCAATTCGGCGTAGCGATTCGCCGCGAGGCCCAGGTCCACGACCTCGTGCGGCGGGCTCGCGACGATGTACGGGCTCCCGAGCGCCGCCGCCTGGTCCATGCGCCGTCGGCAGTCGTCGAGGACACGGCGGTATTCCTCCCCTTCGGCCGTGATCCAGCCGTGCAGGGCGATCATGCTCACGACCTTGAGGCCCGCGTCGGCGAGGGCCCGGTTCAGCACGGCGATCGTGCCGCCTCGTCGCAGATAATCGTCGACCTCGTCGTTCCAGGGCTCGATGGCCTGGTAGCCGAGCTGGCCGGCGATCCGGACCTTGTCGAGCAACGGGGCCGGGCGGATCGTGCTGGTGTTCAGGCAATAGACGAATTCGCTCATGAGGATCGATCCTCCACGTCACTTCCGGGGCGGGGGTGGTGGATGAGGGCGACGTCGCCGATGGCGTGGAGGCCGCCGTCGAGGTGGAGCACATCGCCGGTGATGCGACGCGCCGCGGGCCCGGCGAGGTAGACGACCGCCGCGCCGACGTCCTCGGCGCTCGACATGTTGCGGATGCCCGCGGGGAAGTCGGGCCGCCCCTCGGTCGCCTGGATCGCACGCTCGCCGGGCGAGGCGACCCAGCCGGGGGCGACCATGTTGCACGTCACCTCGTCGAGCCCCTCGACGGCCACCTGCCGCGTCAGGCCGAGCAGGCCCGCCTTGCTCACGCAATAGGCAAACAAACCCTTCATCGGCAGGGTCGCATGCGTCGAGCCGATGTTGATTACCGTCCCCTTCCGCGACCGCAGCGCCTGCCACGCGGCCTTCGTCCCCAGCCACGGCCCCTTGAGGTTCGTCGCCAGGGTCCGCTCCCAGAGCGCCTCGTCCGTCGATTCGAGCGTGCTCCTCGGGCTGATCCCTGCGTTGTTGACGAGCACGTCGAGGCCGCCGAAGTGCTTCACGACCTCGGCCACCGCCGCCTCCCACGCCGCCGCGTCGGCCACGTCGAGCGTCAGGCCGATCGCGTCGCGCCCCTCGCGTCTGAGGGCCTCCGCCTCGCTCCGCGACGAGTCTCCGTCCAGGTCCGCCAGCGCGACCCCATAACCCTCCGCCGCCAGCGCCCTGGCGATCCCCAGCCCGATCCCCCGGCCCGACCCGGTTACCAGCGCCGCGCGTCGTTCGCCTGAGTTGGTCATTGGTCCGTGGTCGCGGCCCGGCGGCCGCGGTCATTTGTCATGGTTCATTGGCCTGACGTCCTCGGCGGGCGATTATGGCGCGCGAAGGCGCGCGGAACAAGGACGGGGACGGGCCCTCGAAGACTCGGAGCCTTTCCCCGTTCGTGTCCGGATCTCGACGATCGGGTCAGCCGACCCGACGCTCCTCGACGGCGAGGGGCTCGGGGCCGAGGTCGAGGTCGTCGCGGCGGCCGGCGAGGTGGCGTTCGAGCTTGCGAAGGGCCTTGTACTTCTCGTCGCTGACGCGGGCGACGGGGAGTTTCAGGGCCTCGCCGATCTCGGGGACGGTCCAGCCGCGGGTCCAGAGCTCGACGATCCGGTCCTGCCGCGCGGTCAGGACGGCGCGGCGGGCGGCCTCGAGGATCTCGCCCAGCTCGCGACGGTCGCGGTCCTGGCGATCTCGGTCGGAACCGGGGGCGAGCTGCTCGTCGAGGGCCTGGTGCCGCCGGGCACGCTGGACCCGCTTGCGGACCATGTCGATGGCGCGGACCAGCTCGCGACGCTCGGGGGTGTCGTCGGCCAGCACGAGGTTCAGGTCGAGCTCGCCGACGCGGGCCTTGGCCAGCAGCCGGCAGCAGACCTCCTGCGTGCAGTCGTCCCAGAGGCCGGGGTCGAGGTGGGCGTTCCGCCAGCAGACGGCACAATAGCGCTGGATGTCGCGGACGAGGTCCGACTCGCTCGCCTGCGCCGTCAGGGCCGCGAGGCCGACGACCAGGGCCATCGCCGACGGCACCCGCCGCGAGCCGCGGGCGGCCCGGCCGGGCTCGGGGTTGTGAATGGATTCGGCCATGCCCGATCCGCTCCTGAGAATCGCCGACCTGTCCACGGGCGAGAGAATCGTCGGCCCGACGCCGGGCCCGTTCGCCCTCAAACGGATGCCTCGCCGCCGGATTCTCGCCGGGGCGTCAAGCCCGGGGTCCCGGTCGTGCCGTCGCGGCCGACCCGGGACCGGCGGGGCCGGACGATCGTCCAGCCGCGTTGCAAGGCCAGGCGACGGAGCTTGCGGTGGGGGTGGACGACCACCGCCCGGCCCGCCGCCTCCAGCAACGCCCGATCACTCCAATTATCCGCGTAGGCGACCGTTTCGTCCATGGTGATTCCGCGATCGTCGGCCCAGCGCCGCGCCCAATAGCGCTTGCCTTCGCCGTAACACGGTGGCCCGTCACCCGTTCCGACGAGTCGACCGCGCTCGATACGGACCGGAGTCGTGATCGTATCGACGCACCCGAGATACAGGCTGAGGGGCTCGATGACGATCCCCGGCGACGACGAGACGAGCACGGCGGCCGTCCCCGAGCGGCGGAGCCCCGCGACGTGCTCGACGACCCCCTCGTACAATCGGGGGCGGACGTGCTCGACGAAGTTCTCGTAGGCGATCCGCTCCAGCTCGACGATCGGCAGCTTGGAGATGCTCCGGAGCCCGAAGGCGACGAGCCGGCCGTAGTCGAGCCGGCCGAAGCGGTGCTGGAGGCCGTGGTACATCGCGCGGAGCACGAACGACCGCCGGATCAGCCCACGTCGCTTGAGGATGCGCGCGAAGAGGTACGTCGTCGTCTCGGCCAGCAAGGTGCCGTCGACGTCGATGAACGCGACCTTCGGCGGTGGGTCGAAGCTCGGCCAGTTCAAGCGGATTCTCCCGGGACCAGCCGGTGGCCAAGGTCCTCGGCCAGCGCGGCCGCCGCACGTTCATCCATGGCCTCGACGATCACGCGGACGATCGGCTCGGTATTGCTCGAACGGACGTGGGCCCAGCGGTCCCCCCAGTCGAGCCGGAGGCCGTCGCGGCGGTCGACCCTGGCGTCGGGGAAGGCGTCGGCCAGGGCGTCGAACAGCCCCGCGACCGGCCGGGGGCCGCGAGGGAACTTCGTCTTGAGCATGGCGTATTTCGGGAGTCCGTCGACCAGTTGCGACAACGGCATGCCGGTCGCCGCCATCAGATCGAGGACCAGCGCCATCGCCACGAGGCTATCTCGGACGAAGCCGACGCGCGGGTCGATGACTCCCCCGTTCCCTTCGCCGCCGAGCACCGCCCCGACGGCCCGCATCGCCTCGACGACGTGGATCTCGCCGACCGGCGTCCGGACGACCGGGCAACCGCGGCGGCCGGCCAGTTCCTCCGCGACCCGAGAGGTCGAGAGGTTCAGCACGACCGGCCCGCGCACCTGCGAGAGGCGATGCAATGCGGCCAGGGCCAGGGTCAGCTCCTCGCCGATGTAGCGCCCCTTCTCGTCGATGATCGCGAGGCGGTCGGCGTCGGGGTCCTGCGCGAAGCCGACGGCCGCCCCGACCGCCGGCACGATCGCGGCGAGGCCGGCCAGGTTCGTTTCGGTCGGCTCGGGGGGATGGTCGTAGAGACCGTCGGGCGTACCGCCCAGGACGATGGCCTTGCAACCCAGGGCCTGGAAGAGCCGGCCGGCCGCCTGGCCGCCGGCGCCGTGGCAAGCGTCGAGGACGACCTTGAACCTCCGTGCCTGCACGCGAGATTCCTCGACGGTGTCGAGGACGCGGGCGAGGTGACGGTCGTCGGGGTCGTAAAGTTCGCGGACCTTGCCCAGGTGCGCCGGGCCGACCCAGCCGAACTCGCGACGCTCGACCCGCTCGAGCAACGCCCGGCCTTGCTCGGGGCCGAGCACCATCCCCTCGGGCTGGAAGAACTTCAGGCCGTTGTACTCGGCCGGGTTGTGCGAGGCCGAGACCTGGATGCCGCCGGCGAGGCCGAGGTCGCGGACGAGCGTGCCGAGCGTCGGCGTGGCCGTCGGCCCGGCGAGGAGGACGTCGCGGCCCGTGGCCGTGAGCCCGGCCACGACGGCGCCGACGAAGACGGGGGCCGAGGCCCGGCCGTCGTGGCCGACGACGATCTCCTTGCCGTCGCAGCCGGCCGCGTAGGCCGCCGCGAACTCGGTCACCACGACCGGGTCGAGCCCGTCGCCGACGACCCCCCGCAGGCCCGAGACGCTGGCGATCCGGGTCCCCGCCACGTTGCTCCACCCTGTCTTCTGAGGTTGTGAATGCCCTTGCCGCTCAACTCGCCCCAACTCTAGGAGATCGAGGCCGATTTGAGCAAGCCCTCGCCAAGGGGCCCGGCCGTCGGGACGGGCGGGCCCCTTGGCGCGGCTGGGGGATTGGCGTTGAATGGGCGAAGCACCTCGCGACTTCCGCCCATCGTCCGACGCATTTCCAGAGGGAGAACGACCGCCATGCGCCGCATCGTTTCGACGCTCGCCGCGACCGCGATCGTGCTGGTCCTGGCCGCCCCATGGGGGGTGGCACAGGCGACGAAGAAAGGCTCGGCCAAGCCGTCCGGGCCCTCGTACCGGACGCTCACGGCCAAGGTCGCCGAGGCCAAGAAGGCCGACGCGATGCTCACGCTCAACGTCGCCGGCCAGGAGGCCAAGGCGAAGCAGGCAAGCTGGGTTGTTAGCGTCGGCAAGCAGACCCTCCTGCTCCGCGCCGGCCGCAACGGTCAGTATGCGACGATCGTGTTCGACGACCTGAAGAAGGGCGACACCGTCCAGGCCGTCGTCGCCCTGGAGGCCGACCCGGCCGACAAGTCGCACACGGCGTGGTGGCTCGTGCAATACCCTCCCGGGATGACGCCGCCGGCACGGTGATCGACGGAGGGAAGGTCCTTCCCGTAGCAGGCACGCTCCGCGGGCCGTCCGCGATCCGACACCGGGCGGTTGGTTGGCGGACGGTACGCGGAGCGTGCCTGCTACGAAAGAGTTTGCGACGCAGGGGCCGGCAGAAAACGGCCGCTTCGAAAAAAACGGCCGGGAAGGTGCCGGGGGCGGGCGTCCCGTTGTCGGTAAGTGATCGGTGCCGCGCGCGATCCGCGCGGCGACGTTCGTGCCGCTCGGGCGCCTTTATCCACCGGACACCTGCTCATGGCGGAAGAAACTTACGACCAAGGTCTGCTCGAGCAGACGAAGAACCAGATCCGCAAGCTCGTGGCCGAGATCGCCGAGCTGGCGGAGTCGGACATCCAGCCGCAGGACTTCCACGTCGAGTTCCTCAACCGGGTCGTCGCCGCGGTCGCCGCCAGCGGCGGGGCGCTCTGGTTGCTGGACGGGCGCGGGAGCCTCAAGCTCCAGCATCATCTGGAGTTCCAGCTCAGCGGCCTGCTCGACGGTCGGGTCCGTACCCAGCCGCACGATGCGCTCCTGGGGTGCATGATCCAGGCCTCGCAGCCGCAGATCATCCCGCCGGGCGCGGCCGTCGAGGGGGTGCCGAACGCCGGCAACCCGACGGGCTTCGCCCTGATCCTGGCGCCGTTGTTCGTCGACAAGCAGGTCGTCGGCCTGGTCGAGATCCTGATGGACCCGACCCGCCGCGCCGCCTCGCAGAAGAGCACCTTGCGGTTCGTCAGCGACCTCTGCGACCTGGCCGGCCAGTACCTCAAGAACCGCCAGACGCGGCAGATGCTGTCGCAGCAGCGGCTCTGGAACCAGCTCGAGCAGTTCTCGCAGACGATCCACTCGTCGCTCGACCTGAAGGAGACCGCCTACGCCGTCGCCAACGACGGCAAGCGCCTGGTCGGCTGCGACCGGCTGAGCGTGGCGCTCAAATACGGCGGCCGCGCGATGGTCGAGGCCGTCAGCGGCCAGGAGGTCGTCGAGCAGCGGGCCAACCTGATCCGCGACCTGACCCGGCTCTGCAAGGCCGTCATCCGCTCGGGCGACGACCTCGTCTATACCGGCAACACGGAAGGGTTCGATCCCGATCTCCGCGACGCGCTCGAGACGTACGTCGACGAGTCGGGGTCGAAGGCGGTCGTCATCACGCTCCTGCACAAGCCGGACGAGGAGCCGGGCAAGGACAAGCACCCGTTCGGCTGCGTGGTCGCCGAGCAGATCGGCGACGAGATGGCCGCGACCGACATGCAGGCGCGGACCGAGGTCGTCTCGCGGCACGCCTCGACGGCGCTCTGGAACGCGCACGAGCACGACCGGATCTTCCTCCGCCCGGTCCTCAAGGCCATCGGCACGCCGACGCGTTTCTTCAAGGGGCGGACCCTCGCCAAGATCGCGGCGGTGCTGGTGGCGATCCTGGCGTTGATCGGCATCATGGCGTTCGTCCCCTGGCAGTTGACGATCGAGGGCAAGGGCTCGTTGATGCCGCAGGAGCGCCGCAAGACGCACGCGCCGGTGGCGGGGATCGTCGGCGAGGTGCTCGTCGACCACGGCCAGGCGGTCAAAAAGGGGGACGTGCTGGTCAAGCTCACCAGCCACGACCTCGACAAGGACCTCGAGAAGCTCCGCGCCGAGCGCGACGCGGCGGCCAGCCAGGTCGGCACCCTGCTGGCGAGGCGCAGCAAGGCGACCTACAAGCCCGACGACCAGACCGAGCTCCTGGGCCAGATGCGCGAGGCCGAGATCCGCCGCGACGGGGCCAAGAAGCAGATCGAGCTGATCGAGGAGCAGAAGCGGCTGATGACCGTCACGGCCCCCGTCGACGGCATCGTCACGACCTGGGAGCCGCGCAAGGCGCTGCTGGGCCGGCCCGTCGAGATCGGCGCCGAGCTGGTCGAGATCGCCTCGACCGAGGGGGACTGGGTCCTCGAGGTCGAGGTGCCCGACGACGACATGGGCCCGGTCCTCGACGCGCAGAGCACACTTGAGGACGAGCTCCGCGCCGCCCGCGCCAAGGGGGTCGAGCCGAAGCGGACGGCCCTCGATGCGTACTTCATCACCATGACCGACACCCAGCACCGCTACCCCGGCCACGTCCTGCGGATCGCCTCGCGGGCCGAGACCGTCGAGGGCAAGCACAACAACAAGGTCAAGATCGGCTTCGACGACTCGGTCCGGCGCGACTACCAGGCCCGCAACCCCGGCCACGACTTCCGCACCGGCGCCGAGGTCCGCGCCCGGATCCAGTGCGGCGAGGCCCGCCTGGCCTACGTCCTGCTCCGCGACGTCATCAACGTCTACTACGAGGTCATCCTCTTCCGCTGGCCGTTCCTCCGCTGATTCCGGCGCCGTGCCGGACGATCGACCCCGCGCAGACCCGACCCCGACCCCCCTCGGAGGAGTTCCCGAACATGTCGCGCCCGATCACCAAGGTCGCCGTCTTGGCCGCCAGCCTCGTCGCGGCGCTGTCGGCCGCCACGCTCGCCCAGCAGCCCGGCGCCGACCGGCCGGCACGGGCCCAGGCCAGGCCCGCCCCGACGGCCTCGGCCGCCCCCGACTCGACGCTGGTCATCACCGGCCAGATCGAATGGATCGAGAAGTCCGACGTCGCCGCCCTGCGGCCCGGCAAGCTCAAGTCGATCGAGGTCGACACCGGCATGCTCGTCGAGGGGGGGAAGCCGTTCGCCCTCCTCCACGACGAGCTGGCGCAGCTCGGCGTGGCCAAGGCCGAGCTACTGGCCAGGAACGTCGGCGCCGAGATGAAGGCCAAGGCCCAGCATGAGCTCGCCGCCGCCGAGCTGGCGCGTCTCGAGCGCATCCGCAAGTCGAACATCTCGTACGTCCCCGAGTCCGACTATGCCAAGGCCAACGCCGAGGTCAACGTCGCCTACGCGATGATCATCGACGCCCGCGAGGCCCGCGAGGTCGCCAAGGCCGAGCTCGCCAGGGCCAGGCAGGAGCTGGCCGAGTGCTCGATCCTCGCGCCGTTCGACGCCTACGTCATCAAGCGGTTCAAGCACCCCGGCGAGAGCGTGCAGGCGAATGAGCCGGTCATCCGCCTCGGCAAGCTCGACCGCGTCCGCTGCTACGGCCTCGTGCCGATCAGCGACCTCGGCCGCCTCCGCGTCGGCATGAACGTCGACGTCCGCCCCACGATCAACGACGCCGACCTGCCCATCGAGCAGAAGCGCTTCCGCGGCAAGATCGTCGCCTTGGGCAAGGAGGTCCAGGTCGTCGGCCGCACCGAGGTCGAGGTCTTCGCCGACGTCTACAACAACACGGCCAAGGAGCTCTTCCCCGGCCTCAACGCCGACATGACCATCTACCTCGACGACAAGGCCATTCCCCCCCCTCCCCCCGATATGTTCATCCCACCCGTCCAGACCGCCAAGGCCGACGACGCGGCCGAGACCGCCCGGACCGAGGACGACAAGGGCCCGGGGACCAGGGCCAAGTGATCGTAGTCAGTAGGCGGTAGACGGTAATCAGTAGGATAGATTCTGCCTTATTCACTACCGTCTACCGCCTACTGACGACTCCCGAGAGGACGAC
Organism: Isosphaeraceae bacterium; assembly: GCA_035551935.1. Classification (GTDB taxonomy): domain Bacteria; phylum Planctomycetota; class Planctomycetia; order Isosphaerales; family Isosphaeraceae; genus DASZMJ01. Next base: position 2,285 of record DASZMJ010000474.1, on the reverse strand, counting down.
CGATGAGCGCCGACCCCTCCACCTTGACGCCGGGAATGCCCTCGGGCCAGGCGGCCGAGCACCTGAGGCTGAAGCTGCGGCCGGACCTGATCGTCCAGCCGCAATTCTACGAGGGGATGACGCACTACGTCGTCAAGGACCCCATCGCCCTGAAGTACTTCCGCTTCAAGGTCGAGGAGTACTTCCTGCTCCAGCAGCTCGACGGCAAGCAGACGTTGCAGGACGTCAAGCGCGCCTTCGAGCGCAAGTACCGGCCGCAGACGATCTCGATCGAGGACCTGACCCGCTTCGCCGCCCAGCTCCACGAGGCCGGCATCGCCCAGATCGACACCCCCGAGCAGGCCAAGGTCCTCATCACCCGGCGCCGCAAGAACCGCTGGAAGCGCGTCTGGTCGTTCCTGGCGAATATCCTTTATATCAAGATCCCGATCATCGATCCCGAGAAGCTGCTGACGGGGATGTACCCGTACTTCCGTTGGATCTACACGCCGTGGTTCATCACCTTCAGCGTCGGCTGCATGCTCGCGGCGATCACGCTGGTCATCAGCCGGTTCGGCGAGTTCCAGCAGAACCTGCCGACGTTCCAGAGCTTCTTCAACTGGTCCACGATCGTCTATTTCTGGTGTAGCCTGGCGATCGTCAAGGTCATCCACGAGTTCGGCCACGGCCTGACGGCGAAGCACTACGGCGGCGAGGTCCACGAGATGGGGATGCTCTTCCTCGTCCTGACCCCCGCGCTCTACTGCGACGTGACCGACAGCTGGCTCCTTCCCAGCAAGTGGAAACGCATCTGGATCTCGGCCGCCGGGATTTATGTAGAATGTTTCCTGGCCTCGCTGGCGACGTTCGTCTGGTGGAACACGCAGGAGGGGCTCCTGCACAGCCTGATGCTGGCGACGATGTTCATCTGCTCGGTGAACACCGTCCTGTTCAACGCCAACCCCCTGCTCCGCTACGACGGCTATTACGTGATGGCCGACTGGCTCGAGATCCCGAACCTGCGGATCAAGAGCACGCAGTTCTTCTCGTATCTGTTCCAGGAGAAGGTGCTCGGGCTGGAGGTGCCGGTCCAGAGCTACATGCCCCGCTCGCGACGGTTCCTGTTCGTGACGTACGCGATCGCCAGCTACCTGTACCGCTGGGTCGTCACGTTCAGCATCCTGTTCTTCCTGAGCCAGTTCCTCAAGCCGTACGGCCTGGTGTCGATCAGCTACATGATGATGATCGGGTCGGCGATCCCCCTGGTGGGGATGCCGCTCTACCAGATCATCAAGTTCGTCCGCCAACCCGGGAGGATGCGCAAGGTGAAGAAGGCACGCGCGGCCGCCTTCGCCGCGGCGGCGGCGGCCCTCATCGCCGGGATCCTCTTGATCCCGACCCCGTTGCGAGTCCAGGGGACGCTCGAGCTCGTGCCGGCCAGGCCCGGCGTCGTCTACGCCGAGGTCCCCGGCCGGCTCGTCGAGCTGAAGGTCAAGGACGGCGACTGGGTCAAGCAGGGCGACCTGATCGCCACCCTCTCCAACCCCGAGAAGCAGCGCGAGCAGATCCAGCTCCAGGACCAGCACTCGATCAACATGATCAAGTACGAAACGTATCACCGCATGAGTTCCATCGACCTCCACAACGAGGGCACCGCGCGGGAGCACCTCCAGTTCGCGCAGGAGCTGGAGCCGGCGATCGAGGAGGTCTCGCAGCAGATCGCCCGGTTGAACCTCGTCGCCCCGCGCGACGGCCAGGTCATGGGCCTGCCCGAGCGCGACAGCGCCGGCAAGACCGGGCAGTGGATCAAGCCCGGCAAGCCCTTCTGCGAGGTCGCCGACCCGCACCGGCTCGAGGCCCACCTCTACCTCGACCAGTCCGACGTCGGCCTGATCCGCGAGGGGAGCGTCGCGTTCGTCAAGGTCTACGGCAAGTCCGAGGTGACGTACCGCAGCCGCGTCGCCGAGATCGCCTCGCGGAACCGCGACGAGGTCCCCCCCGAGATGTCGAACCTCGCCGGCGGCGAGATCGCCACCAAGGCCGACCAGAAGTCCGGCACCGCCAAGCCGATCTCCGCCGTCTATGAGGTCGTCATCCCCATCGACAACCCCCGGCTGACCCTCCACCCCGGCATCCGCGGCTTCGCCAAGATCGACGCCGGCCACGCCCCCCTCGGCTGGTGGCTCTGGCGCCTCATCACCAAGACCTTCCACTTCACCCTCTGAAAAGGGGAAGAGATCCATCCGCAAATGACGCAGATGGAATCATTGAGACTTTCGCAAGCATACCTGGCTGTCTTAAGTCCC
>DASZMJ010000473.1:0-1580 GCA_035551935.1 Isosphaeraceae bacterium | reverse complement strand
CCACGCTCTACCACGTCCTGACCGGCCGCAAGCCGTTCGAGGGGCGCGACCGGGCCATGCTCCAGGCGGCGGTCGAGGAGGGCGACTTCCCCAGGCCCCGCGACGTCGACCCGACGATCGACCGGGCGCTGGAGGCGGTCTGCCTGAAGGCGATGGCCCTGAACCCCGAGGATCGCCACGCCACCGCCCGCGCCCTGGCCGACGACGTGGAGCGCTGGGCCGCCGACGAGCCGACCTCGGCCTGGGTCGAGCCGGCCTCGGTCCGAGCCCGCCGATGGATGCGCCGCAACCGGACGGCGGTGGCGGCGGCGGCCGTGGCCCTGCTGGCCACTCTCTTCGGCACCGCGGCGGTCCTGGCGGTGCAGACCCGGGCCAACGCCGACCTCAAGGAGTCCAACGACGCCCTGGCCGCGGCCAACGCCAGGGTGACCCGGGCCAACGCCGACTTGAGCCGGGCCAACGTCGACCTGGCCGCCGCCAAGGACCGCGAGGCCGACCGATTCCATCTGGCGATGGACGCGATCAAGTTATTCCACGGCGAGGTCAGCGAGGATCTCCTGCTGAAGGAGAAGAAATTCGAGGCGCTCCGCCGCAAGCTCCTCCGCGGGGCGGCCGACTTCTACGGCAAGCTCGAAGGGCTGCTCGAGGGCCAGGCCGACCCGAAGTCGCGCGCGGCACTGGCCAGGTCCTATGTCGAGCTCGCCGACGTGACGACGCAGATCGGCAAGGGGAACGAGGCCCTGGCCCTGCAACTCAAGGGCCTGGCGGTCCGCCGCGAGCTGGCCTCGAGGCCGGGGGCCGACGAGGGGGCGACGCTCGACCTGATCCGCAGCCTCTACACCGCCGGACGCGCGAATCTCAGCCTCGGCGCCGCGCCCACCACGCTCGCCTTGATCGGGGAAGCGACGGCCCTGGCCGAAGGGCTGGAGGCGAAGGGCCACGCCTCCGATGCGGTCCGGAAGCGGCTGGCCGAGTGCCTGAATTACACCGCCATCCTCCTCAACGAGCAGCGCCCGGGGATTCGAAACCCGACCAGGGCGGTGGAATACAACGAGCGAGCGCTCGCCATCGCCGAGGAACTGGCCGCCGCGAATCCCGTCGAGAACGAGTCCAACGAGCTCCTCTCCGCGATCGTCACGCACCGCGGGATCTTGCTCAATGACCAGGGGAAGTGGGCCGAGGCCGTGGAGGCCCAGCGACGCGCCGCGGCGATCGCGAAGCGACTCGCGGACGCCAACCCCAGCTCCGGAAAATACGGGGATCTCCTGGGCCGGGCCTACTGGAATCTCGTCGGCAAGCTCTCGAACTCCGGCAAGCCGGCCGAGGCGCTCGCCACGGCGGAGCTCGCCGTGGCGAGCTGGCAGAGGGTGTCGGACGACAATCCCGCCATCATGACTTATCAGAACAACCTCGCGTTCGGCCTCAATGGCCTCGGCTACCACCTCGCGGCGAAGGGGGAATTCGCCCGGGCCCCGGAGGCCCACGAGCGGGCCCGCTCGATCATGAAGACCCTCGCCGACGCCGACCCCAGCGTCGTCGGCTACCAGCGGAACCTCGCGCGGAGTCAGTCGGAGATCGGC
>DASZMJ010000472.1:0-4379 GCA_035551935.1 Isosphaeraceae bacterium | reverse complement strand
GGAGGGGTGTCCGGGGGACGGCCCCCGGCCGCGGAAAGGCGCCGCGAAGCGATCGGCGACGTCGGATGAGCCGAGCCGCCGGGGGGGCGGGGATGGGGCCGGCCGTGGTCAGGGCGGTGTGCCCGGGAGAGATTCATCCATGACCGTACAATTACCGGAAGACCTGGAACGTTACATCCGATCGCGCGTGCTCAGCGGCCGATTCGCCTCCCATGACGACGCCCTGACGGCCGCCGTCCGCCTGCTCCGGCAGCGTGAGGAGGCCGAGGAGGCCCGCGTGCTCGACGGCATCCGGCAGGGCCTGGACGACATGCAGGCCGGGCGGGGGAAGCCGGCCGACGAGGTGTTCGCGGCGATCCGTCGGGACTTCCAGATCGACCCGGACGCATGACCTACCGCGTCGTCATCGAGCCGACCGCCGAGCGGGGCATCCGCGAGGCCGTCCGCTGGATCGCGCAGAACGCCTCGCCCGCCGTCGCGGCCCGATGGCACAACGGCCTGGTCAAGAAGGCCAACACGCTCAAGGCCCACCCCCGCCGCTGCCCCTTCGCCGCCGAAAGCGACAAGTTCCCGGAGGAGATCCGCGAACTGCTCTACGGCAAGCGACATCATCGTTATCGTGTCCTGTTCACCATCCGCGAAGAGACCGTCCACATCCTCTACGTCCATCACGGTGCCCGCGACGAGTTGGAACCCTGAGGTCCCCGGGGCCTGGCGCGGTGCGGGAATTCGGGCCTGGCTCGCGGCTCCCCTTGTCGCGCGGCCGGGGGCGATGGTAGGACGGAGGGGTGTCCGGGGACGTCGCCCGGCCGTTTGCGATCGCCGCGTCGAAGCGTTTTGAGGATGTCGGATGAGCCGAGCCGCCGGGGGAGACGGGGGGACGGTGGCGAGGCCGGCCGTCTCGCTCGAGGAGCAGGGGCTGGTCGGGCTCGGCCCGCAGCACTGGAACGAGTCGCAGGCGGTCCTGGTCGAGCGGGCGATCCGCCGCGGCGAGGGCCTGCTCTCGAGGCGCGGGGCGCTGGTCTTCCAGACCGGCAAGTACACCGGCCGATCGCCCAACGACAAGTTCCTCGTCGAGGAGCCCTCGTCGCGGGCCGAGATCGACTGGGGCCCGGTCAACCGGCCGTTCGACCCCGGGCGGTTCGACGCCCTCTATGAGCGGGTGCTGGAGCACCTCCGAGGCCGCGAGGTCTGGGTGCAGGACGCCTTCGCCGGGGCCGACCCGGCGCACCGGGTGGCGATCCGCGTCGTCTGCGAGCGGGCCTATCACGCCCTCTTCGCCCGGCAACTCTTCGTCCGCCCCGAGCCGTCGGAGCTCGCCCGCCATCGCCCCGAGTTCACCGTCCTGGCCGTCCCCGACTTCCACGCCGTCCCCGACCGCGACGGCACCCGCAGCGAGGTCTTCATCCTGTTGAACCTCGCCCGCAGGCTCATCCTGATCGGCGGCACCGAGTACGCCGGCGAGATCAAGAAGTCGGTCTTCACCCTCTTGAATTACTTGCTCCCCCTGCGCGGGATCTTGCCGATGCACTGCTCGGCCAACGTCGGCGGGCGGGGGGACGTGGCGCTCTTCTTCGGCCTCTCGGGCACCGGCAAGACCACCCTCTCGGCCGACACCGACCGCCACCTCATCGGCGACGACGAGCACGGGTGGTCGGACGAGGGTATCTTCAACTTCGAAGGCGGCTGCTACGCCAAGTGCATCCGCCTGAACCGCTTCAACGAGCCCGAGATCTTCGGCGCGATCCGGTTCGGGACGGTGCTGGAGAACGTGGCGCTCGACCCCGACTCGCGCGAGGCCGACTTCCTCGACGCGGGCGCGACCGAGAACACCCGCGCCGCGTACCCGATCGAGTTCATCCCCAACTTCGTCCCCGGCGGCCGGGGCGGGCATCCGCGGAACATCATTTTTTTAACTTGCGATGCGTTCGGCGTCCTGCCCCCGTTGGCGCGGCTGACGCCCGAGCAGGCGATGTACCACTTCCTCTCGGGCTACACGGCCAAGGTCGCCGGCACCGAGCGCGGGCTCGGCAGCGAGCCGCAGGCCGTCTTCAGCGCCTGCTTCGGCGCGCCGTTCTGGCCCCTGGCCCCGCGGCGCTACGCCGACCTGCTCGGCCGCAAGCTCCGCCGGCACGAGGCCGCCGCCTGGCTGCTCAACACCGGCTGGACCGGCGGCGGCTTCGGCCAGGGGAGCCGGATCAGCCTGGGATACACCCGCGCCCTCGTCGACGCCGTCCTCACCGGCGTGCTCGACTCGGCCCGGTTCGCGACCGACCCCGTCTTCGGCCTCGCGTACCCCGTCGCCGCCGCGGGCCTGCCCACCGAGCTGCTCGACCCCCGCGCCTCGTGGCCCGACCCCGCCTCCTACGACGCCCAGGCCGCCCGCCTCGCCCGCCTCTTCCGCGACAACTTCGCCCGATTCCCCCACGTCGCCCCCTCCATCGCCGAGGCGGGGCCTCGGGGATAGAGTGGTTGGTGCCGTCCACAGCCCCCCGCCCCCGAAGGGAGCCCCGCGATGGCGACGACCGCCGCGAGCCCGACGAAGCCCGGGCCGTTGCCGGGGCCGAAGGGCCACTGGCTCCTCGGGAACCTCAAGGGTTTCCGGGACGACCGGCTCGGCTTCCTGGCCGACTGCGCGCGGAACTACGGCGACATGGTGGGCCTGCGGCTCGGGCCGAGGCGGTTCGTCCTGTTGAATCATCCCGATTTGATCGAACAAGTCCTCGTGGATCATCATCGCCGGGTCACGAAGCACTTCGCCTTGCGGATCGCGAAGCGGACCCTGGGCGAGGGGCTCCTCACGAGCGAGGGGGACTTCTGGCGACGGCAGCGACGGCTGGCGCAGCCGGCCTTCCATCGCGACCGCGTGGCGGGGCACGCGGCGATGATGGTCGCGTTCGCCGGGCGGATGCTCGAGGGCTGGGCCGACGGCCAGTCGCGCGACGTCCAGGACGACATGATGCGGCTGACCCTGGAGATCGTCGCCAAGGCGCTCTTCGACGCCGACGTCTCCGGCGACTCGGCCGAGGTCAGCGCCGCGATGGAGGCGAACCTGCGGACGTTCTCCGAGCAGGTCGGCCGCCTCGTCCGCCTGCCGCGGTGGTTGCCCACGCCCAGCAACCTCCGCGCCGAGCGCTCCGCCCGCCGGCTCGACGCCGTCATCTACCGGATCATCGCCGACCGCCGCGCCAGCGGCGCGGGCCGCAATGATTTGTTATCGATGCTCGTCCGCGCCACCGACGACGAGGCCGAAGGCGGCGGCTCGATGACCGACCGCCAGCTCCGCGACGAGGCGATGACCCTCTTCATGGCCGGCCACGAGACGACCGCCAACACCCTCGCCTGGGCCTTCTACCTCCTCGCGCAGCACCCCGACGCCGAGGCGAAGCTCCACGACGAGCTCGACTCCGTCCTCGGCGACCGCCCCCCGACCCTCGACGACCTCCCGCGCCTGGCCTACACCGACCGGATCATCGCCGAGACCTTGCGCGTCTATCCGACCGTCTGGCTGCTCGGCCGCGAGGTCGTCGAGCCGTTCGAGTTGAACGGCCATCGGCTGAAGGTCGGCACGACGCTCTGGATGAGCCAGTGGGTCGTCCACCGCGACCCCCGCTGGTTCGACGACCCCGAGAGCTTCCGCCCCGACCGCTGGGCCGACGGCCTCGCCCGCCGCCTGCACAAGTATGCCTATTTCCCCTTCGGCGGCGGCCCCCGCATCTGCATCGGCGCCGGCTTCGCCCAGATGGAGGCCGTCCTCTTGCTCGCCACCATCGCCCGCCTCTACCGCCTCGCCCTCGCCCCCGACGCCCGCATCGCCCTCTGGCCCTCCATGACCCTCCGCCCCGACCACGGCGTCCGCGTCGTGCTGTCGCGGAGGCGTTGAGGAGCGGCCCTGGTCACGTCGCGGGGTCTGTGGCAGGATGGAAGGGGAGGACCGGGTCGACTTCGAGTCGGGGAGGGGACGATGACGGGCGAGGTGACGTTGGACGAGGCCCAGGCCGCCCTTCGGGAACTGATCGAACGGCTCGGGCCCGGCGAGGGCCTGCTCATCACCCGCGACAATCGCCCCGTCGCCCGGCTCGTCGGCCTCGCGCCCGATGTGGCGAGCCCCGTCCCCGGCCGCGGCCGCGGCATGCTCACCATCGTCTCCGACGACGACGAGCATTGGGCCGACTGGGCCGACTACCTGCCATGAGGCTACTGCTCGACACCCACGCCCTCCTCTGGTTTGCCCTCGGCGATCCCCTCCTGAGCGCCCGCGCGACCTCGCTGATCACAGATCCGGCCCACGAGAAGCTCGTCAGCCCCGCGAGCCGGGTAGGGTGCGTCGAGTCCGCGACGACGCACCACACCGTCGCCGTCAAGGACGAGAGATGGGT